>NZ_BAAAGU010000039.1:0-73490 GCF_039524635.1 Streptomyces thermocarboxydovorans
GGTGTACTGCACATGGCCGGGGGTGTCGGCGAGGATGAACCGGCGGCGGGGGGTGGCGAAGTAGCGGTAGGCGACGTCGATGGTGATGCCCTGCTCCCGCTCGGCGCGCAGGCCGTCGGTGAGCAGTGCGAGGTCGGGGCCCTCCTGGCCGCGGCTGAGGGAGGCGCGCTCCACGGCCTCCAGCTGGTCGGCGAGGACCGACTTGGAGTCGTGCAGCAGCCGCCCGACCAGCGTGGACTTGCCGTCGTCGACGGACCCGGCGGTGGCGAACCGCAGCAGAGTGGTGGCCGAGAGAGCCTCGGTCGTGGTGGTGCTCATGTCTAGAAGTACCCCTCGCGCTTGCGGTCCTCCATCGCGGCCTCGGACAGCTTGTCGTCGGCGCGGGTGGCGCCGCGTTCGGTCAGCCGGGAGGCGGCGATCTCGGTGATCACCTTCTCGATCGTGTCGGCGTCGGAGTCCACCGCGCCGGTGCAGGACATGTCGCCCACGGTCCGGTAGCGCACCAGCCGCTTCTCGACGACCTCGCCCTCCTCCGGGCCGCCCCACTCGCCCGCGGTCAGCCACATCCCGTTGCGCTTGAACACCTCACGCTCGTGCGCGAAGTAGATCTCCGGCAGTTCGATGTGCTCGCGGGCGATGTACTGCCACACGTCCAGCTCGGTCCAGTTGGACAGCGGGAACACGCGCACATGCTCGCCGGGGGCGTGCCGGCCGTTGTACAGGTTCCACAGCTCCGGGCGCTGCCGGCGCGGGTCCCACTGGGAGAACTCGTCCCGCAGCGAGAACACCCGCTCCTTGGCGCGGGCCTTCTCCTCGTCGCGGCGGCCGCCGCCGAAGACGGCGTCGAACTTCTCGCTCTGGATCTTCTCCGTCAGCGGCAGCGTCTGCAGCGGGTTGCGGGTGCCGTCCGGGCGCTCCTTGAGC
The DNA here is from genome assembly GCF_039524635.1 of Streptomyces thermocarboxydovorans. Taxonomy (NCBI): domain Bacteria; kingdom Bacillati; phylum Actinomycetota; class Actinomycetes; order Kitasatosporales; family Streptomycetaceae; genus Streptomyces; species Streptomyces thermocarboxydovorans. Next base: position 925 of record NZ_BAAAGU010000039.1, read on the forward strand.
ACACCCCGGTCGATGTAGTCCTGCACGGAGGCCACATGCAGGCGCAGGCCGTGCCTGGCGACGGTGCGGTCCCGGTAGTCGATGACCTCGGGGAAGTTGTGCCCGGTGTCCACGTGCAGCAGCGAGAACGGCACCGCCGCCGGGGCGAACGCCTTCCGCGCCAGGTGCAGCATGACGATGGAGTCCTTGCCGCCGGAGAAGAGGATCACCGGGTTCTCGAACTCGCCCGCCACCTCGCGGAAGATGTGCACCGCCTCGGACTCCAGCGCGTCCAGGTGGGAGAGCGCATACGGGCTCTCGGTGTCCTCGGTGACCGTAGCGACGGTCGTCATGCCAGTCCCCTCTCGCTCAGCAGCGCGTACACCGACGCCGCGGACTCCTGCACCGTCTGGTGCTGCGACTCGATGCGCAGGTCGGGTGTCTCGGGCTCCTCGTAGGGGTCGTCCACTCCGGTCAGGCCGGTGAGTTCACCGGCGGCCTGCTTGGCGTACAGGCCCTTGACGTCGCGGACGGAGCACACCTCGACCGGGGTCGCCACATGCACCTCCACGTACGGCGTCCCGTTCGCCTCGTGGCGCTTGCGCACCGCGTCCCGGCTGTCCGCGTACGGCGCGATCACTGGGACCAGCGCCACGACGCCGTTGCGGGCGAGCAGTTCGGCGACGAAGCCGATGCGCTGCACATTGGTGTGCCGGTCCTCGCGGCTGAAGCCGAGGCCCGCGGAGAGGAACTCGCGGATCTCGTCGCCGTCGAGCACCTCGACGCGGCGGCCCTGTTCGCGCAGCCGGCCGGCCAGCTCGTACGCGATGGTGGTCTTGCCGGCGCTCGGCAGACCCGTGAGCCAGACGGTGGCTCCGGTCGTCACGTGGTTCTCCTGAAGCTCGGTGGTCGTCATGGGTCAGCCGTGCAGTCCGCACTCGGTCTTGGCGCGGCCCGCCCAGCGTCCGGCGCGAGGGTCCTCGCCCTCCAGCACCCGGCGGGTGCAGGGCGCGCAGCCGACGGAGGCGTAGCCGTCCATCAGCAGCGGGTTGGTCAGTACGCCGTGCTCGGCGACGTAGGCGTCCACGTCGTCCTGGGTCCAGCGGGCGATGGGGGAGATCTTGACCTTCTGCCGCTTCTCGTCCCAGCCGACGACCGGGGTGTTCGCCCGGGTCGGGGACTCGTCGCGGCGCAGGCCGGTCGCCCATGCCTGATAACCCTTCAGGCCCTCCTCCAGCGGCTGCACCTTGCGCAGCTTGCAGCACAGGTCGGGGTCCCGGTCGTGCAGTTTGGGGCCGTACTCGGCGTCCTGCTCGGCGACGGTCTGCCGCGGGGTCAGCGTGATGACGTTGACGTCCATCACGGCCGCGACCGCGTCCCGGGTGCCGATGGTCTCGGGGAAGTGGTAGCCGGTGTCGAGGAACACCACGTCGACGCCGGGCAGGGCGCGCGAGGCGAGGTGGGCGACCACCGCGTCCTCCATGGAGGAGGTCACGCAGAAGCGCTTGCCGAACGTCTCGGCGGCCCACTGGAGGATCTCCAGCGCGGAGGCGTCCTCCAGGTCCCGGCCCGCCTGCTCGGCGAGCGCTTTCAGCTCCTCGGCACCGCGCTCTTCCTGAACGGCCGTCATATCCGGTCCCCTCCCGTGTCGGATCGCCCAAGACCCCGGCTCAGCAGCCCGAGGAACTTCAGCCGAAAGGCTCGGTTGCAGGCCCCGCACTCCCAGGCGCCATGGCCCCCGTCGGCGGCCTCGCTGGGCCGCAGGTCCTCGTCGCCGCAGTACGGGCAGTAGAAGGGCGCCGCGCGCTCGCTCATGACAGGGCCTCCTCGGAGGCGCGGCTCACCCAGGAGGCGAACCGCTCGCCCTCCTCGCGCTCCGCCTGGAAGCGCTTGAGGACCCGCTCGATGTAGTCCGGCAGCTCCGCCGCGGTGACCTTCAGGCCGCGCACCTTGCGGCCGAAGCCCGGCTGCAGGCCGAGCGCGCCGCCGAGGTGCACCTGGTAGCCCTCGACGTGCTCGCCCTGGTCGTTGAGGACCAGCTGGCCCTTGAGACCGATGTCCGCCACCTGGATACGGGCGCAGGCGTTGGGGCAGCCGTTGAGGTTGATGGTGAGCGGCTCGTCGAAGTCCGGCAGGCGGCGCTCCAGTTCGTCGATGAGCGAGGCGCCGCGCGCCTTGGTCTCGACGATGGCGAGCTTGCAGAACTCGATGCCGGTGCAGGCCATGGTGCCGCGCCGGAACGGGGACGGCTTGGCGCTGAGGTCCAGCGCCTCCAGGGCGTCCAGCAGCGAGTCGACCCGGTCCTCCGCCACGTCGAGGATGATCATCTTCTGCTCGACCGTGGTGCGCACCCGGCCCGAGCCGTGTGCCTCCGCCAGGTCGGCGATCTTGGTGAGGGTGGTGCCGTCCACCCGCCCGACGCGCGGGGCGAAACCGACGTAGTAGCGGCCGTCCTTCTGCCGGTGCACACCGATGTGGTCGCGCCAGCGGGACACGGGCTCCTCGGGCGCCGGACCGTCGATCAGCTTGCGCTTGAGGTACTCGTCCTCCAGCACCTGACGGAACTTCTCCGCGCCCCAGTCGGCGACCAGGAACTTCAGCCGCGCCCGGTTGCGCAGCCGGCGGTAGCCGTAGTCGCGGAAGATCGACAGCACGCCCTCGTAGACGTCCGGGACGTCCTCCAGCGGCACCCAGGCGCCCAGCCGCACACCCAGCTTGGGGTTGGTGGACAGGCCGCCGCCGACCCACAGGTCGAAGCCGGGGCCGTGCTCGGGGTGCCGGACGCCGACGAAGGCGACGTCGTTGATCTCGTGCACCACGTCCAGCGACGGCGAGCCGGAGATCGCGGTCTTGAACTTCCGGGGGAGGTTCGAATAGGCCTTGTTGCCCAGGACCCGGCGCTTCATCTCCTCCAGCGCCGGCGTGCCGTCGATGATCTCGTCCTCGGCGATACCGGCGACCGGCGAGCCGATCATCACGCGCGGGGTGTCGCCGCAGGCGGTGACGGTGGACAGGCCGACGCTCTCCAGCCGGTCCCAGATCTCGGGCACGTCCTCGATACGGATCCAGTGGTACTGGACGTTCTGACGGTCGGTGATGTCGGCGGTGCCGCGCGCGAACTCCTGGGAGATCTCACCGATGACCCGCAGCTGCTGCGTGGTCAGCGCTCCGCCGTCGATGCGCACCCGCAGCATGAAGTAGCGGTCGTCCAGCTCCTCCGGCTCCAGGATCGCGGTCTTGCCGCCGTCGATCCCGGGCTTGCGCTGGGTGTACAGGCCCCACCAGCGCATCCGGCCGCGCAGATCGCTGGGGTCGATGGAGTCGAAACCCCGCTTGGAGTAGATCGTCTCAATGCGTGTCCGCACATTGAGACCGTCGTCGTCCTTCTTCACCTGCTCGTTGCCGTTGAGCGGGGTGAAGTGCCCCGCGGCCCACTGGCCCTCACCGCGGTGACGGCTCGCCTTGCGGCGGGGAGTCGCGGTGGCAGGCTTCTGCGCGGCGGCAGGCTTCTGCGGGGTGGCGGCCATGGTTGATACGTCCTTCGGGACAGGCGGGAAAGCGGCTCTGACCAGCGCTGTTCGGGCGCGCGGGCAGATTCGCGCGTCATTGCGCGGGGGAAAGCGGGAGAGGGTGCCGGGAGATGCTGGAGGTGGTCTCAGCGCGCCGGACAGATGGCGCTGGACATGCGGCCGAGGTCGACGTGACGCCGACTCACCAAGGCGATCCCAGTTCCAGGCATGGCGGAAGCGTGTCATGGCGATCTGGACACAGTCCACCTTCGTCCAACATGCGGACACCCTTGTCCCGTAGAACGAGACAAGGGTGTCCTTGGTCACAAGCCGCGCAGGCGGTCTTGTCGGGGCAGGTCAGGCGGGGTATGCCCCCGGCCATGGACCCGGAGTGGCGACCTCCGGTTCCTCCTCGGTCCTGGTGTCGAACAGCCGGAAGCCCCGGCGCAGGTAGTTGTCCATCGCGTACTCGCCGTCCTTGCTGCAGGTGTGCAGCCACACCCGCCTGGTCGGCTTGAGCCCGGGCCACCGCTCGGCCAGGTCCCAGGCGCGCGCGGTGCCGTAGGACAGCAGATGGCCGCCGATGCGCCGCCCGCGGAAGGCGGGGATCAGCCCGAAGTAGACGATCTCCACATTGCCGTCGTCCTGCGCCTCGAGCTCCACATAGCCCGCCGGAGTGCCCCGGTCGTAGGCCACCCAGGTCTCCACGCCCGGCCGGTCCAGCTGCTCCAGCCACTGCTGGTACGTCCAGCCCAGCCGGTCCGTCCAGCGGATGTCGCCGCCCACCGAGGCGTACAGGAACCGGCTGAACTCCGGCGAGGGCACCTCGGAGCGCACGATCCGCACGTCCCCGTCCGGCTCGGCGGCCGGCACGAGATCGGTGGGCGCGGTCTGCTCCAGGGACCAGGTGGTCACAACGATGCTCGTCATGCCGAAAGGGAACCATCCGGCACACACCCGTGTCGAACGCCTGATCCCACATGGAGGGCGGGAGGGGCCGCGTCAGCCCTGGACGCGGCCCGCCGAGGTCAGGCACGGTCTCACCGGGGTCAGGTGCGGCCCATCTCGGTCAGGTGCGGTCCACCGAGGTCAGCGGGAAGGCGAACAGCGTCCGGCCGGACCGGGCCCAGACCTCGCCGGTCGACTGCCACAGCGCCAGCGGCGCCGGCGGGCCGCTCCAGCAGCGGAGCGTCTCGTCCGGCCCGCACCGGGTGGGCCGCGCCCCCTCGGTGTCCTGCCGCCACAGCGTGCCCCGCTCGTCCGCTTCTGTGCCGGCCCCGCTCAGATACCAGTCCGACCGGTACGACAGCACACCGTGCACGTCGTCAAGCCGTGTCTCGTACGCCTCCGCCGCCTTCGCGCGCAGCACCGAGTCCGTGGCGAGCAGGCCCGTCCGCTCCGGGTCGCCGCTGAAGTCGTAGCGCCACAGCCGGGTCGTCCCCTCGCCGTCCCGCCGCGCCTCGTACGTCACCAGGCTGTCCGGTGCGGTGCTGCGGTCCAGGGAGATGCCGCCCGGCCGCGGTGCGGCGGCACCGGGCTCCGCCCGGTAGGAGGCCACGGCGGGCAGGACGTACCGCGCCCCGGCCGCGGACCAGCCGCCCGGCACCCGGCCCACCCAGGGGCCGTCCACCGTGGCCCGCTGGATCCGGCCCACGTCGTACACGTACAGCACGCGGTCGTCTCCGGGCCCGGCCGTCACCAGCAGCTTGTCCTGGTACCAGACCATCCCGGACACCGGTGAGCCCAGCGGGCGGTAGTCGCGCCCGCCCTCCGCCGGGACGGCGAGCAGCGCCCAGGCGTAGCTGAGGTCGTCGGCGTCGACCACGGCGACCCGGGCGAGGCTGCTCCCGTCCGGCGCCCCGGAGTTCTCGGTCCAGCCGGAGAGGATCACCCGGTGGGCGCCCCAGTAGCCGTCGTCGTCCGCGTCACCGGAGGTGGTGACGCCGCCGGGCCGCAGCCCCGTGGTGTCCGCGACGCCGAAGCAGTACGCGCGGGTGGCGGCCGGCTCCACCGGCAGCGCCTTCCGGTCCTGCTCGGGGCAGTCCCGTCCCTGGCGCAGCGAGCCGTCGCTGTCCTCCAGCACGGTGGTGACGCCGACGGGGCGGCCCATCTCGTCGGAGAGCCGGTCCAGCCACTGCTGCGGCACGGGTTCCTCGGTCAGCCGCAGCGGTTCGGTGTCCGCGGGCCCGGTGAGCGGTTTCAGCGCGCCCGGGTCCCGGACGTCGGTGGCCTGCGAGGCGCTGATCATGGTGGCGGCCGCGGTGAGCGCGAGGGCGGTCCCGGCCAGTACGGCACGCAGCGCTCTGCCGCGCCGGCGTCGGCGATGTCGGCCCCGATGCTTCATGACGTCCTCCCGAGGCGAGCCAACTGCGTCCGCCGGTCCGCGGGTTGACCGGGGCGCAGGTGGGGTGGCGGCCCGTAGGGATGCTACGGCAGCGGGGCGCCGAAGGGGACGAAGACCCTGGAAATATGCACAACGGCAACCAACGGCCCGCCCGTCCCGCCCGGCCCTCGGGAACCCGCCGCTGCCCTCTGGACCCGCCCGGACCTCAGGGGCCCGCCGCTGCCCTCAGGGACCGCCCGGCCCTCAGGGACCGCCCGGCCCTCAGGGACCTGCCGTGCCCTTCCAGCCCCTGCCCAGCGCCGGGGACGTCGAGTGCGGCAGCAGATCACGGGGGTCGTCGGGCAGCAGCACCTCCACGTCGGCGTGGTCCGCGAAGCGGTACGGACGGTGCTCCAGGAAGCCGCCCAGATAGCGCCGCACCCGGGACATCTCCGCGCGGACCGTCACAGTCCGGGCCCGGTCGCCGAAGACGTCCTCGGCGAGACCGGCCGCGCTGCGGCCCGTGCGGTGCACCGCCAGCAGATACAGCAGCTCCGCGTGGCGCGGGCTCAGCTCCCGCGTCCAGGAACCGGCACCGCCGGACACCTCCACCGTCCAGCGGCGCGGCGCCCGCAGGTCCAGCACGATCCGGGCCTGCCCCTCCGTCACCGGCTCGTCCGCCGCCCGCACCAGCCAGCCGCCCGCGAGCGGCTCCAGCGAGCACCGCCCCAGCGCCGGCAGCCACCGCGTCCCCGCCGACGGGGACTTGGGCAGCGAGACCCGCTCGGTGTACGGCATCCCGGTCACCGCGGCCGTCCACCCGTGCCGGTCCACCACCAGCGCCCGTCCCTCCATCCGGGCCAGCACCGGAGCCGCCACGGCCCGCAGCCGCTCCAGCGACTGAAGGTGCATCTCCCGCAGCCGCGCCTCGGCGAGCTTGGCGACCGAACCGACCCAGGACAGCGTCGCCGGGTGCATCGTCTCCAGCGGGCCGCTCACATCCACCACACCGAGCAGCCGCCCGTCACGCGGGTCGGTGATGGGCGCCCCGGCGCAGGTCCAGCTGGTGTGCGAGCGGACGAAGTGCTCCGAGGCGAACACCTGCACCGGGCGCCGGGCCACCGCCGGGGTGCCCACACCGTTGGTGCCGACCACGTCCTCCCGCCAGTCGGCGCCCAGCTCGAATCCGAGGCCGTCGGCCTTGCGCAGCACCGGCGCACTGCCCTCCCGCCACAGCACCCGGCCCTCCTCGTCGGCCACCACCATGATGTGGCGGGCGACGTCCGCGACCGGCAGCAGGCCCTCGCGCAGCACCGGCAGCACATGCCGCAGCGCCGATCTCTCCCGCCGCCGCTGCACCTCCTCGCGCGGCAGCAGGCCGGACCGGAAGTCGTGCTCCGGGTCGACCCCGCTGCGCAGCATCCGCTCCCAGGACTGCTCGATCACCGGGCGGGGCGGCACGGGGGCCGGCTGCCCGGACAGCTTGGCGGAGCGGACCTCGTCCAGCACCCGCGCGGCGCGCGGCGCGTCGACCGCGGCCAGCTGCGTCACGTCCATCGGCGAGAGCGCCACGGGTCCTCCCCCTGGGATCCGTCACCTGCGAACCGTCCACCGTGCAGTGCGTCCATACTGCCGTGTGCCCGGGGCGAAAGCGCACAGCGCGGACACAGTCAGCAGCAAGTTGCAACCCCTTGCAACCCTGGCGGTAGGCCGCGCGCTGCTTGAAACTTGAGCGACGCCGTCCCCGAGCGGCGTTCACGGCTCGTCAAGGGGCCAGTACGGCAGGGGTGGTGCCGTGTCGGCGCAGCATCACCCCTGCCGTTCCCCTGCGCCGTCGCGCCGGGCCCGCGGCCGCCCGACGAGCGCAGGCGCATGGAAGCGCGTCACGGCTCGGGCCCGGCTCCCCGCGCCCCAGAGGCGTCCGCAACCCCCGAGGCGATCCGCGACCCGTATCGACAGGCCCCCTGAAGACCCGTAACGAAGGCCCTCTGAGGAACCCGTGACGACAGGCCCCCGAGGCCCGTCCGCTCCCGACTCGACTGACCGGTCGTTCAGTTCACCGGGCGGGCCCGGTCGACCACCGACGCCAGATCCAGCGTGTGCGGCAGCGTCCCGAACGCCAGACCCGCATCGCTGCCCAGACGGGAGGCGCAGAACGCGTCGGCCACCTCCGGCGGCGCGAAGCGCACCAGCAGGGAACCCTGCAAAACCAGCGCCAGGCGTTCCGTCAGCCGCCGCGCCCGGGCCTCCACACCCCGCAGATCGGCGAGGTCGGTCAGCAGATCCCTGATCGCCGCGTCCAGACGGTGGTCCGCGCCACGAGCCCGGCCGACCTCCCGCAGATACGCGTCGAGGGACGCGGGCTCACGGGTGAGGGCCCGCAGCACATCCAGGGCCTGCACATTGCCCGCCCCCTCCCACACCGAGTTCAGCGGCGACTCGCGGACCAGGCGCGGCAGGCCCGACTCCTCCACATAGCCGTTGCCGCCGAGACACTCCGCGGCCTCCACCACCAGCGGCGCGCACCGCTTGGTCACCCAGTACTTCGCCGCCGGCACCGCGATCCGCAGCAGCGCCCGCTCCTGCTCCCCGCCGTCGTCGTACGCGGCGGCCAGGCGCAGCGCCAGCGTGGTCGCCGCCTCCGACTCCAGGGCGAGGTCGGCCAGCACATTGCGCATCAGCGGCTTGCCGGCCAGCTTCGCCCCGAACGCCTCCCGGTGGGTGCAGTGGTGGATGGCCTGCGCCACGGCCTGCCGCATCAGGCCCGCCGAGCCGAGGACGCAGTCCAGGCGGGTCGCCGCGACCATCCCGATGATGGTGCGCACCCCGCGGCCCTCCTCGCCGACCCGGCGCGCCCAGGTGCCGTCGAACTCGACCTCGGCGGAGGCGTTGGACCGGTTGCCCAGCTTGTCCTTGAGCCGCTGGATGAGGAACACATTGCGCGAGCCGTCGTCCAGCACCCGCGGCACCAGGAAGCAGGTGAGCCCGTCCGGCGCCTGCGCCAGCACCAGGAAGCCGTCCGACATCGGCGCCGAGCAGAACCACTTGTGCCCGGTCAGCTCGTACGTGCCGTCCTCGGCGAGCGGCCGCGCCACCGTGGTGTTGGCGCGGACGTCGCTGCCGCCCTGCTTCTCCGTCATGCCCATCCCGAACAGCACGCCGGCCTTCTCGCGCGCCGGGCGCAGACCGCGGTCGTAGATCCGGGACGTCAGCCGCGGCTCCCACTCGGCGGCCAGGGCGGGATCCGTGCGCAGGGCGGGCACGGCCGCGTGGGTCATCGACAGCGGGCAGCCGTTGCCCGCCTCGGCCTGCGTCCACACCACGAACGCCGCCGCCCGCCGCACATGGCCCCCGGGCCGGCCCCAGGCCGCGGTCAGCCCGGCCCCGACCCCCTTGCCGAGCAGCCGGTGCCAGGCCGGATGGAAGTCGACCTCGTCGATCCGGTGACCGTACCGGTCGTGGGTGCGCAGCCGCGGCGGGCAGGCGTTCGCCTGCGCCGCCCATTCCTGCACCTGCGCGGAGCCGGAGGTGCGGCCCAGCGCCGACAGCTCGGCCAGGCCCTCCTCCGTCACCGCCGGGTCCAGATGCCTCTCCACGGCCTCCACCAGTGCCCGATCGGCGGTGAAGACGTCGTACTGGACGAGCGGCGGAGGCTGATTGGTCACGGTGTGGGTGGTGCGCGCCATGTCTGCGAACCTACCCGGCCCGCGCCCACTTCACCGGTGACCTGCGGATGAGGGTGACGTGGCGCGACGGATACCTTTGGTCCGTGCAGCAGGCAAGTGAACACCCCGACACCCCCTCCGGCCGTCTCCACCGGGCCCGGGCCCTCTACCGGAACGTCTCCAAGCGCCGGACCGCCTGGCTGCTGCTCAAGGACACCGTCAACTCCTGCATCGAGTACCGCATCCTCGGCCTCGCCGCCGAGGCCGCCTTCTTCACCCTGCTGTCGGTGCCCCCGCTGCTGCTCAGCGTGATCGGACTGCTCGGCTACGTCGACGCCTGGACCGGCGCCGAGACCATCCAGAGCCTGCAGCGCAATCTGCTCGACGCCTCCCGCACCGTCCTGTCGGACCGGGGCGTGACCCAGATCGCCGAGCCGATCCTGCGCGACGTGATAGAGGGCGGCCGGCCCGACATCATCTCCGTCGGCTTCCTGTTCGCCCTGTGGTCGGGCTCCCGCGCGGTGAACGTCTTCATCGACACCATCACCGTCATGTACGGCCTCGACGGGGTGCGCGGCATCGTCAAGACCCGCCTGCTGGCCTTCATGCTGTTCATCGTGGCGCTGCTGATCGGCTCGGTGGCGCTGCCGCTGATGGTGGCGGGCCCGGACGCGGTGGTCCGGATCGTGCCGTGGTCCACGACCGTGGTGCAGGTCCTCTACTGGCCGGTCGTGATCCTGCTGTCCATCGCCTTCCTGACCACGCTGTACCACGTCTCCGTGCCGGTGCGCTCACCGTGGATCGAGGACGTGCCGGGCGCGCTGGTGGCCCTCGCCATGTGGGTGTTCGGCAGCTTCCTGCTGCGCCTGTACCTCACCAACACCGTCGAGGGCCCCACCATCTACGGCTCCCTCGCCGCGCCGGTCGCCGTGCTGCTGTGGATCGGTGTGTCCGCGTTCGCGGTGCTGGTCGGGGCCGCGGTCAACGCCGCCATCGACCGCGTCTGGCCGGCCGCCGCCACGGCCGCCGCCCGCGAGGCCAACGAGCGCATGCGCCAGGCCCAGGTCGCCGAGTACGTCGCCCGCACCGCCGCGCTCGGCGAGTCCGACCCCGACATGCCCTCCGAGTTCCCCGAGCGCTGGTCCCGCTTCCTCCCGCCGGACGACGTCACCTCCCGCCTGCGCGGCCACTCCGCCAAGAACATCCACGCCCGGAACGGGGAGAGGCGGGGCGGGGAGAAGCGGGAGGGGGAGAAGAAGCACCGCGAGGAGGGGGAGGACTGAACCTCGCGCGGCCCGCCGGCCGAGGAAGGTGAGGACTGAGCCTCCTGCGGCCCGCCGGGCGGGGCATACCACGGGTCATCCCATGCGGAGGTTCCAGCGTCCGGCACGGCCGGTGAGCCGGACACAGGTCAGCGGAGGCACGTCGATGCGCCAGAAGGCCTCCGGCGGAGCCATCAGGGCGTGCACCGCGGCGGCCCGTGCCACCGACTGGTCCACGACGGCGATCAGCCGCCCGGTGTCGTCCGGAAGGCCGTCCAGCCAGCCGGCGACGCGCCGGCACAGATCGGCGACGGATTCGCCGCCGTGCGGCGCGGCGGTGGGGTCCGTGGTCCAGGCGGCGAGCGCCTCCGGCTCGGCCGCGGCCAGTTCGTCGAGGCTGCGGCCCTTCCAGCCGCCCAGCTCCAGATCGCGCAGCGCCGGTTCCGTCGCCGCCCGGAGCCCGAGGGCCTCCGCGGTGTCCCTGCACCGGCGGGACGGGGCGCACAGAAAGCGGTCGGCCGGCGGCAGCACCGCCCTGGCGGCGCGGGCCTGTTGCCGCGCGCGGGCGTCCAGCGGGACGTCGCCGTCGAGGGGCACCCGCGGGCCGGTTCGTCCCAGGGCGGCGGTGACCGCGGTCAGCCGGATCGTCACAGGCGTGAGGCTAGCCGAGGGACCCGGTGCGCGGGTGGGCCGGGGGACGCGGTGCCGGGGGACGCGGTGCGTGTGGTGGCGGAGGGACCCGGGGCGGGTGCCGCGTGAGACAGGCCATCTTGGCTGGTTGCCCACGGTTCTGTACCGTCATGGTTCGTCAGGACGACGGTGTGTCTGGAAGCCCGGTGAAAATCCGGCACGGTCGCGCCACTGTGTGCCGGCGCCCCTTCCGCTGCGGGAGGTGTGCTGCCGGCGAGTCAGACCCTCGCACCGTCGTCGCGTGCTCCACCGACACGGGACGCGTGTTCCCGAAGGAGGCCTCGCCATGGCGCAGTCCGCCATCACCCCTGCCCCGCTCGCCACGCCCAGCGTTGCCAAGCTGCCGCTCCGCGCCATCCTGCCGTGGGCTGCGTTCTTCGGCCTGCTGATGCTGATCCTGCTGTACTTCGTCGGCGCCGAGGAGGGCGCCACCTCGCTGCTGTCCGGCGCGGGCGTCCACGAATGGATGCACGACGGCCGGCACCTCCTCGGCTTCCCTTGCCACTGACGGCACCAGGGACAGCCACATGAACTCTGCGATTGTGCGGACCCTGCTGGTCCGCGGGATGCTCGCGGGCCTGGCCGCCGGTCTGCTCGCCTTCGGGCTGGCCTATGTGATCGGCGAGCCCGCCGTCGACGCGGGCATCGCCTACCAGGACGCCCACGCCCATGAACACGAGGCCGAGATCGTCACCCGTGCCGTGCAGTCGACGGCCGGTCTCGCCACGGCGGTGCTGGTCTTCGGCACCGCGGTGGGCGGCATCGCGGCGCTGGCGTTCTGCTTCGCCCTCGGCCGGATCGGCCGGCTCGGGGCACGCGCCACCGCCGCTCTGGTCGCCGGGGGTGCGTTCGTCACCGTCTACCTGGTGCCGTTCCTGAAGTACCCGGCCAACCCGCCGGGCGCCAACGACCCGGACACCATCGGCAAGCGCACCACGCTGTACTTCGGCATGATCGCCCTGACCGTGCTCGTCGGCATCGCCGTCGTGATCCTCGGCAGACGTCTCGCCGAGCGGTACGGCAACTGGAACGCCACGGTCGCCGCGGCGGCCGCCTTCGTCGCCGTGATGTCGGTGGCCATGGCGGTCCTGCCGGCGGTCAACGAGGTGCCGAAGGACTTCCCGGCGGGCGCCCTGTGGGAGTTCCGCATGGCCTCCGTCGGCATGCATGCCCTGCTGTGGGCGTCGTTCGGGGTGGTCTTCGGCTTCCTGGCCGACCGGGCACTTCGCTCCCCGGCCGCCGGGGAGTCCGGGACCACGGCGTCGAGCGTTCCCACCCCGCTCTGACCGACCCGCGCTCCGACAGGCACGTCGGACGGGGGCCCGCACCGGTGGCGCGACCGGGACGGGCCCCTGTCCGCGCGTTTCCGCCGGCACCCCAGCCGTGGTCGCCCGGATCTCGACCTCACGCGGGCATCACGGTCAGCACCCGGCCCGCGTACCGCTCCGCATCCGTCAGAGCGGCCACCACCACGTCCGCGACGTCCCGCAGATCCACGAACGGCTCCGGCACCTCGCCCGCCGGGAACACCAGCTCCCCGCGCTCCCGCAGCTCCGCCACCAGCGGCCCCTCGCTGAAGTTCTGCGCGAACCACGCCGAGCGCACCACCGTCCAGTCGGCGCCCGACGCCCGCAGCGCCTCCTCGGTGGGCAGCGCCTGGTCCTCGCCGCGGGCCGACAGCAGCACCAGACGCCGCACCCCGAGCCGCACGGCCCGGCGCGCCAGCTCGCCCACGGCCTCGGCGGTGCCCGGCGCGCCGACGTCTGCGGGGTGCACCAGATACGCCGCGTCCGCCCCGCGCAGGGTGTCCGCCCAGGTCGCCGGGCCGGCCCAGTCGAAGCCGGTGGCGCGGGACGCCGCCCGCACCCCGAGCCCCGCCGCCGCGGCCGCCCGCGCCACCCGGCTTCCGGTGCGCCCCGAGGCGCCGGTGACGACCACCGACAGGCCGGCCGTCCTGCTCACGTTCCCTGTCATCACGTCCTGGAATTCCTGTGTCATGGCACCGAGTCAACCGCCGCCAAGTCCCCCCGCCCATGGCCGAACGGCTCATTCCCATACGCCCGCGTCTACGCTGACCCCATGGACGCACTCACCGGCCTGCTGGAAGGTCCGCGCGCCCGGGGCGCGTTCATGATCCGGGCCTGCTTCGACCCGCCCTGGGCGGTGCGCATCGAGGACGAGGCCCCGCTGTCGGTGATGCTGCTGGTCCGGGGCGAGGCCCGGATCATCCCGGACCGGGGCGGGCCCCTGCACCTGCACGCCGGGGACCTCGCGATCGCCCGCGGCCCCGACCCGTACACCTGCGCCGACGCCCCCGGCACTCCGCCGCAGGCGCTGATCCTCCCCGGCGAGGAGTGCCGCTACCCCGACGGACGCCCGCTGAACGGGGTGATGGACCTCGGCGTCCGCACCTGGGGCGACCGGCCGGACGGTGCGACGGTGATGCTGATCGGCACCTACCAGATGCGCGGCGAGATCGGCGGACGTCTGCTGGACGCCCTGCCGCCCCTGCTGTCGCTCACCGCCGGCGCCTGGGACTGCCCCCTCACCCCGTACCTCATGCGGGAGATCGTCCGCGACGAACCCGGCCAGGAGGTCGTCCTGGACCGACTCCTCGACCTGCTGGTGATCGACGCGCTGCGCACCTGGTTCGCCCGCCCCGGCGCCGAGGCGCCCGCCTGGTACCGGGCCCAGGCCGACCCGGTCGTGGGCCCCGTGCTGCGCCTGCTGCACGACGACCCGGCCCACCCCTGGACCGTCGCCGCGGTCGCCGCGAAGGCCGGCGTCTCCCGCGCCGCCCTGGCCCGCCGCTTCACCGAGCTGGTCGGCGAACCCCCGATGACGTACCTGACCGCCTGGCGTCTCGCCCTGGCCGCCGACCGTCTCCGCGACACCGACGCCCCCCTCGCCTCGATCGCCCACCAGGTCGGCTACGGCACCGCCTTCGCCCTGTCCACGGCGTTCAAACGGGTCTACAGGGTCAGCCCCCAGGAATGGCGGACCGGAGCCGCACGGGAAGGAGACGCGAGTGTCAGGCGGTAGGGCGCGGGTGTCCGGCCGGGAGGTGCGGGTGTCCGGCAGGGAGGTGCGGCTGTTCACCGTCGTCCTGATCGCGGTCTGCGCCCTGCTCGTCGGCCCCAGCGCGCCCAGCGGCGCCGGCTCCCAGCCGCCCGAGCCCGCCCGGGACATCGTGCCGAACCGGGTCATGACCTGGAACATCTGCAACCCCTGCGAGGAGAGCAACGTCCACCGCGCCGCCGAGATCGCCCGGTTCGCGCCGCAGGTGATCGGCCTGCAGGAGGCGTGCGTACGGGACGTCGAACAGATACGGGAGCATCTGCGCAGCCTGCACGGGCTCGTCTACCACGTCGAGTACGGCCCGGTGCTGCGCGACTGGAGCCGCTGCGGCGGAGCACCCTGGCGCCCCGGAGCCTACGGCCAGGCGCTGCTGTCCGCGGCGCCGATGACGGACGTCGTCAACACCGAGTACCCCGACGGCGGTTCGGAGGACCGCGGCTATCTGGCGGTCACCACCACCGTGGACGGACAGTCCGTCCGCGTCATCAACACCCACCTCGCGCAACGGCGTCAGCAGCCGGTCCGCGCCGAGCAGATCCGCGTACTCGCCGCAGCCGTCTCCCGCCACGACCGCGCCATCGTCCTCGGCGACTTCAACTCCGTGCCCGACGCCCCCGAACTCACCTCCCTGTGGGAGCTCGCCGAGGACGCCAACCCCGCCTGCCACCCCTCCCGCACCGGCACCTGCGAGACCACCACGGACTGGCTCACCCGCTTCGACTACGTCTTCCTGCGCGGCGGCATCACCGCCCTCGGACACGGGGTCCACCAGACCCGGTACTCCGACCACGACCTGGTGCACGCCGACCTGGACACGGCATAACCTGAACGCGTGTACGCGGAGCGGACCTCTCGGCTGCCCGGAGCCGTGGTGTGGACCAACACACCGGCCGGCACGGGCCGGGTGCTCCCCGACGGCTGCATGGACCTGCTCTGGAACGAGGGCCGCCTGCTGATCGCGGGCCCCGACACACGGGCCCACCTCACCGAGGACCCGTCGACCACCTGGTCCGGCATCCGCTTCCACCCCGGCACCGCCCCCGCTCTCCTGCGCGTCCCGGCCCACGAACTGCGCGACCGCCGCATCGACCTCACCGAGCTGCGCCCCGCCGCGGAGGTCCGCCGCCTCACCGCCCGCGTCAACGCCGCCGCCACCCCGGAGGCCGGGCTCGAGGACATCGCCCTGCGCTGGGCCGCCGAGGCCGGCCCTCCCGACCCGCTGCTGCGCCGCGTCGTCGCCGCCCTGCACGCGGGCCGCCCGGTCTCCGCCACCGCCGACGAACTCGGCCTGGGCCCGCGCCAGTTGCACCGCCGCTCCCTGGCCGCCTTCGGCTACGGCCCCAAGACCCTGGCCCGCATCCTCCGCCTCAACCGGGCCCTCGACCTCGCCCGCACCGGCACTCCCTACGCCGAAACCGCCACCCGCACCGGCTACGCCGACCAGTCCCACCTCGCCCGCGAGGTCCGGTCCCTCACGGGGCTGTCGCTGGGCGAACTGCTCCCCGCCCGCGGCGGCGAGCCGCGGTAAAACCGCACGACAGCCCGCGCCGGCACCCGCCATCATTCACCGGTGAACACCGGGCAGGACATGCGGACTTATATGCGGACTTCGCCTCGGCGTCGCTGGGGCGTGTTCGCCCGGCGGGACTTCCGGCTGCTCTGGGCCGGGGAGACCGTGAGCGGGCTGGGCAACGGCATCACCACGGTGGCACTGCCGCTGATCGCGGTCATGGTGCTGCACGCCGACGCGACATCCGTCGGCCTGATCACCGCGGCGGTGTGGCTGCCCTGGCTGCTGGTGGGACTGCCGGCCGGCGCCTGGGTGGACCGCAGGCGCAAACGCCCCCTGATGATCGCCTGCGATCTGCTCGCCGCCGCGGCCCTGACGACCGTCCCGCTGGTCGCGCTCCTCGGCCGGCTCACCTTCTGGCACCTGCTCGCCGTCGCCGCGGTGTGCGGCACCACGGCGGTGTTCTTCAGCGCCGCCTACCACGCCTGCATCCGCATCGTCCTCGACGGCCGCGAACTGCTGGAGGGCAACGCCCGGCTGCAGGGCGGCGAGTCCGCCGGCCAGGTCGCCGGGCCCGGAGCCGCGGGCCTGCTGGCGCAGGCGTTCGGAGCGGTCACCGCACTCGCCGCCGACGCGGCGACGTTCCTGATCTCGGCCGTCTGCTTGCGACGCATCCGCGTGACCGAGCAGGCCCCGGAACCCGGCGAGCAGCGCGTTCCGGTGCGCCGGCAGATCAGCGAAGGGCTCCGCTTCGTCGGCCACGACCGCTATCTTCGGCCGATGGTCACCTGGGGTGCCGTCACCAACCTGGCGCTGATGGGCTACCAGGCCGTCCAGGTGGTCTTTCTGGTCCGCACGGTCGGCCTCGATCCGGCCGCGGTGGGGCTGCTGCTGGCCTGCGGCAGCACCGGCGGAATCCTGGGCGCGCTGGTGGCACCCAGGGTCGGCCGCAGGTTCGGCACCGGGCGCGGCCTGCTGCTCGCCCAGCTCGCCACCGCCCCGTTCGCGCTGCTCCTGCCGATGACCACGGAGGGGCCCGGGCTGCTGCTGTTCGCGACCGGATCCCTGCTCGTCGGAGTGGGCATCGCGGTGGCCAACGTCGTCGTCGGCACCTTCCGGCAGACCTACTGTCCACCGCACCTGCTCGGCCGGGTCGTGGCCACTGCCATGGTGGTCAACCACAGCACAATCCCGCTCGGCGCCCTGCTCGGTGGCTTCCTCGCGGACGTGCTCGGACCCCGCCCGGCGATGTGGGGGACGACCGGGATCGTCGCCCTTTGCTGGCTGATCCTCGCCGCGAGCCCGGTCCGGCACGAGCGGGATCTGCCCGCTCAGCCGGGCAGCGGAGCGAAGAGGTCGACGGCGTTGCCGTCGGGGTCGAGGACCACGGCGTAGCGCTGGCTCCAGACGGCGTCCCAGGGGGCGAGTTCGCCGGTGTGGCCCTCGGAGGTCAGCTCCTTGTACAGGGTGTCCACCTCCTCGGGGCTGTCGCAGCGCAGGGCGAGGGAGGCACGCGCGCTGCCCGTCGGGGGCTTCCAGCCGGAGTGGAAGGAGCGGACGACCTCCTCGGTGTCCAGCAGCAGACGCAGCCCGCCCGGAAGCTCGGCTTCCGCGTGGCCCTGCTGCTCGGCTCCCTCGGGGAAGGTGAAGCCGAGCCGGCGGTAGAAGTCGATCGAGGCGGCCATGTCGGAGACCACCAGTCCCAGGGCATCGAATCGTGCAGTCATGGGTGCACCGTAGGCAGGTGCCGGCGCACCGGTCTTGAAGAAATCGGACAGTGACGGCGCGGCGAACACCTGTGCGGCAGGATGGCCCCCGTGATCCGCTTCTCGCGCGCCCTGCCACTGGCCCTGATCGCCGTCGTCCCCCTCCTCCTGACCGGCTGCGGCGCCGAACAGGCCGGTCCGGCCCAGGCGGCCGCGAGCCCGAAGACCGAGGCCTCGCACTCGAAGACCGAGGTCTCACGGGAACTCGGCGCGCGGGCCCGCGCGCTCGGCATCGCGCCGGAGCTGGTCTACGTCACCGAGGCACCCGGCTTCACGCTCGCCCAGCAGTCGGTGGGGGTCTTCCGCGGCGACGGATTCTCCGCGACGTACGTCTCCCGCCAGGGCGGGCGGCAGATCCGCTTGTCCGTCGACCGCGGCTCGCTGTCCGCCGCAGGGTGCGACGCCCCGGCACAGCCCGCCTGCCAACGGGACGGTGAGCTGGAGGATGCCTGGTACCGGGCCGCGGAGGACGGACAGCAGGTGTATCTGCTCTCCAAGGACGGACATGTGGTGCGGCTGGCCGCGGACGCCGGGGTGCCCCGGGAGGTACTGCGCAAGGCCGCCCGTGACACGCACCGTCCGACCGAGGACGAAGAGGCGACGGAACTGCTGCCGCCCGCCCAGGGCGGCGCGGAGCAGCCGGGCTCGCCCGCTTCACCCACCACCCCGGTCGAACCCGGCGATCTCCCCTCCACCGGCGACGGGGCACCCCGCAACGACGTGAACGCCGGCGGGTGACACCTGCCGACCGCAGAGCTCACCTGGCTCGGTCGCGGGCCGGTGCGTCTCTGGACCAGGGCCCCGACGTCTCCAAGTCCTCCAGCAAGCCGCGTTCCGCCGGGCTGAGCGGTGGGCCTTGCAGGGGTGGGCGGAGTGGGCCCGTCAGGGCAGAGAGCAGAACTGAGGGGCGGAGCAGGGACGTGGGCGGGGCTTGCAGGGACAGGACGTCGTTGAGGGCCGTGGCCGCGTGGAAGGAGCCTGTTGCCGTGCGGGAGAGGCGGCTGACGTAGCGGCGGAGGAGGCGGTCGACGGGGGTGGGGTGCGCGCCCTTGGTGGTGGGGAAGTGGATGTCCTGTCCGACGGACAGAGACCAGGCGGGGTCGATGCAGCGGGCGATCGCGCGCTGGGCGCGAGCATGAACGTCCGTACGCGGACCGGCGGCTGACAGGGTGTCACGCGGGCAAGGGCGCTCTGTGCGGCGACGGACATGCCGTGGCCGTAGGCGGGGTTGCAGGCCGCCGCCGCGTCCCCGAGGACGACCAGCCCTCGTGGCCAGGGCTTCAGACGCTCGTAGCGGTAGCGGCGGTTGGCGGTGCTGTGCGTGACGCTCACGCCGGTCAGCGGCTCCGCGCGTTCGAGGAGGCGGGCGAAGACGGGGTGGCGCAGGGTGCGGGCGAACTGCTCGAAGGCCTCCGGGTCGCCGGTGGGCCGGCCGCCCGGGGCGCCCATGAGGCTGACGTGCCAGCGGTCGCCCTCAACCGGCAGGATTCCCCCGGCATTTGCGGGTGACGGCCCGCCCGGGTCGGCCTGCACCGCGACCACGGGCCAGTTCCGGAGGCCGGCCGGGGCTCGGTACAGGCGGCTGGCGTACGTCAGTCCGGAGTCGATGCGTTCCTCGGTGAGGCCGGTGATGCCCAGAGCGGCCAGCCAGTGCGGTGTGCGCGAGGCCCGGCCGGAGGCGTCGACGACCAGGTCGGCGTGCTCCTCGGACTCCCTGCCGTCAGGGCGCCGGATGCGAATGCCGGTGATCCTGCCCGGGCCGCCCAGCGGGCCGATGACCTGGCTGTGGGGGCGGGCGGTGATGCGGGTGTCCTGGAGGACCTGTTCGCGGACGACGGAGTCGAACAGGTCCCGGGTGGCCGTGAACAGGTAGTGGGTGGCGCGTTGCCAGCGCCGGTACCAGCCCTCGGGCGAGTGGACGAGCATGCCGGTGGTCACGGGGATGCGATGGGCACCCGCGGCGAGCAGCCGGTCGATGGTTCCGGGGAGGAGAGCTTCGACGGCCTCGGCTCCGCCGGTCTGCAGGAAGTGGATGTGACGGGCCTGCGGGACGCCGGCGCGAGGCTGCGGCCCGTCCGGCAGCTCGTGCGCCTCGACGATCTCGACGTGATCGGCGTACTCCCTCACGGCGGCCGCCGCGAGCATGCCGGCAATGCTGCCGCCGATGACCAGGGCTCGGGGGCGGCGTAAGCGTAAGTCCACTCGGGTGCTCCCAGGACGGTGGGCGAATCGCGAATCGCGAATCGGCGACGGGCGGGAACCTAGTGCACCCCGACTGCAGACCTCAAGATCGTTCGTCGGCCATGATCGACCGTTTCCCGTCATGCCCGGAACGCAGGGGGAGCGGGGCGCGGGAAGGGCGGCGATCTGCCCGACTCCGCCGTTTCCGGCGTGAAGCCGCGCGTTCCTGCGCAGGAATACTCATGAGCGTTGTGGTGCTCTTGTGTTACTGGTGGGTTGCACCGGGCCGCTGAGCACGGTGCGGCGAAGGGCGGTGGGCAGATGACGGCAGACCGTGAGAACCCCGTTGTCAGGACGCCCCACGGCGCCGTACGCGGCCGGTGGGAGCAGGACGTCGCCGTGTTCCGCGGCATCCCCTACGCGGCACCCCCGTTCGGCCCGCGCCGCTTCCGGCCGCCCGTCCCGCCGGAGCCCTGGGACGGTGTGCGCGACGCCGGCGCCTTCGGCCCCACGGCCCCGAAACCGCCCTACTCCGAGGCCTTCGCCCAGTATCTCGCCGACCCGGACATCCCCGGCGACGACTGCCTCAACCTCAACGTCTGGACCCCCGACCCCTCACCCGGCGCCCGCCTGCCCGTCCTCGTCTGGCTGCACGGCGGCGCCCTGACCCGCGGCTCCTCCGCCGTCCCCGTCTACGACGGCAGCACCTTCGCCCGCGACGGCGTGGTCTGCGTGTCGGCCAACTACCGCCTCGGCGTCGAGGGCTACGGCCTCTTCCCGGACACCCCCGCCAACCCGGGCCTGCGCGACCAGCTCGCCGCCCTGCGCTGGGTGCACGAGGCGATCACCGCCTTCGGCGGCGACCCGGACCGCGTCACCCTGGCCGGACAGTCCGCCGGGGCCATCAGCATCGGCGCGCTCATCGCGGCGCCGCAGGCCCAGGGCCTGGTGCGCCGCGCCGTCCTGCAGAGCGGCCCCCCGGAGGCGTCCCCCCGGGACAAGGTCCGCCGCATGGTGCGCCGCATCGCCGGCCGCCTGAAGGTCCCGGCCACCGCCGAGGCCTTCGCCACCGTCGACCGCGACCAGCTGCTGCGCGTCCAGGCCGAGGTGGGACGGCTCAGCAGCCCCGTCCTCGGCGGCCCGGCCTTCGGCATCGTCGTGGACGGCGACCTGGTGCCCCGCCACCCGCTGGAGGCGCTCACGGACGGCGCCGCGCCCGGCGTCGACCTGCTGATGGGCTGGACCAGCGACGAGTACCGGCTGTGGCTGGTCCCCGGCGGCCTCGTCGAACGGGTGAACCGCCTCGGCGCGGTCGCCGTCGCCGGCGCCATGGCCCGCTGCCGCTGCGGCAGCGAGGTCCCGCGCGGCTACCGCGCGCTCCGCCCGGACGCCACCACCGCCGAGACCGTCGGCCAGATGGTCACCGACCACCTGCTGCGCCTCCCGCTGCACCGCCTCGCCGACGGCCGCACGGAGCCCAGCTACGTCTACGAGTTCGCCTGGCCGTCCAACCTGCCCGAGCTCGGCGCCTGCCACGCCCTGGAGCTGGGCTTCGTCTTCGACAGCGGGGACGTGCCGGAGGCCCGGAAGCTGGCGGGCGAGGGGGCGCCGCGCGAGCTGGCGAGGGAGATGCACGGCGCCTGGGTGCGGTTCGTCACCGACGGCGACCCCGGCTGGGAGCGGTGGGACGCCCGCCATCCCGTACGGCTCTTCGGCGAGGGCCCGGCCCGCACCGTCCTCGGCCCCCGCGACGCCGAGCTCCGGCTCTGGTCGACCACCGAGCGGGTCGAGGAGCCCGCCCCCGAGCTGCGGTCGGTGATCAGCAGGCTGCGGCGCAGCGGGGCGCTGCGCCGGCACCCCACGACGTGAGCACTCACCGTGATCACTCACCCCGAACCCGATCACTCACCCCGTGCCCGATCACTCACCCCGTGCCCGGCGGGGCATCGAGCACGGTCGGGGCGTACTCGAGCAGCTGCAGCCGCCCGTCGAACAGGCGGTGGTCGACCAGGTCGAGCCTGACGTCGGGGTACTCGTCGAAGATCCGGCTCCGTCCCGTGGCCCCGGTGATCACCGGGAACAGCACCACGCGGAAGCGGTCCACCAGGCCCGCCCGCAGCAGCGACCGGCACAGGCTGACGCTGCCCAGGGTGCGCAGGTCCCGCTCGCCGGTCTTCTTCATCTCCCGCACGGCCCCGACCGCGTCTCCCTTGACCAGCTCGGTGTTCGCCCAGCTCAGCGGCTCCTGAAGGGTGGAGGAGAACACCACCTTCGGCATCTCCGCCAGCTGCGCCATCCCCGCCTCGTCCGGCATCTGCTCGGCGAAGGAGGACATCAGCCGGTACGTCGTCGCCCCCATCAGGGTGGTGTGCGCCAGCTCGGAGGGGTCCTCCAGCCAGGCGAGGTACTCGGGCCCCTCCATGCCCCAGAAGCCGGGCCAGCCCTCGGCGCCGCCGTAGCCGTCGAGGGAGATGATGAAGTCCACCATCAGCGTCGCCATCGTGCTTCCTTCCTGCCGCGGATACGTGTCCGTGTGTGGGGTGACTGCGGGCGGGAGCGAAACTCATCGTTCTCCGCGCCCGCACCCCCGGCCGGTCGGCACGCCGGACGCCGATGACATCTCCCGCCGCCCGGAGTGCGGGGTGGGCCGCTCGGAGGAGACCTCATGAAGACGCTCTTCGTCGCCTTCCGCGTCACCGACCTGGACCGCTCGCTCGGCTTCTACACCGCGCTGGGCTACGGCGAACTGGGCCGGGTCGACCCCGGCGACGGCAGCCATCTGGTGCTCCTGGCCTTCCCCGGCGAACCGGCGGCCTCGCTCGAACTGGTCCACCGTCCGGGTGAGGGACGGGTCGAGGCGAGCAACGGCGTCGACCATCTGGCGATCCAGACGGAGGATCTCGACGCCACCCTGGAGCGGCTGACCGCTGCCGGTCTTGAGCCGGGGCCCGTCGAGCACCCAGGCGGGCCCGAGGGGCCGAAGACGGCATGGCTCACCGACCCCGACGGCTACCGGATCGAGCTGGTGGAGTGGCCTGCGGGTCACCCGGACGGGCTGACCGCCGCGGATTTCTCCTGAGGCCGGTGGTCACTCCTCGAACCTGACCTTCGAGGCCAGGGTGAGCAGCGCCAGCGTCGCCAGGATGAAGCCCCCGGCCAGTTCCTCGTAGCCCTGGAAGTAGCTGACGGGGACGGCCACGGCGCAGGCGGCACCGGCCAGGTTCAGGACACGTCCGGTCAGCTGCCGGAACCGTGACACCTCCGGCTGGGGATGGGGGCTCGGCGGGTTCTTCCAGTGCGGGAAGGGGCCGGACCTGGGCTTCCAGCCCTCCTCCCGGAGCCGGAGGAACTCCGGGTGGTGGCGGGCGTAGCCCATGCGGCGGGGAGCGAGCTGCGACCACGGCAGCCGACCCTGCCGTATCGCGATCCAGACGAGGAGCGGCAGGCAGGCCACGACCGCCCAGATCGCCGCGACGGTCCGCTGCGGGGCCGTTGCCGACAGGATGCCGAGGAGACGGTCCAGCTGGCCGCTGGCGGCGTAGGCGATCAGCGCGGCCAGGCCCAGTACCGCCGCGGTCTGCTCGATCTGGTGTCCGGTGTGGCAGCGGGCGCAGCGCGGCACGGTCGCGGTCGTCTGCTGCCAGGTGGAGCGCAGGACGATGATCAGCGGGGTCATGGTGGTCTCCTGGCCCTTGTGCAGGCCCAGGACCCGGTCATGCCTCGACGCGGGGGTGTCGACTCCGCAGAACCAGCACGGCCGTGCCACAACTTCGCTCCCCTCGCGTCGAGTTCAGAGCAGCGGCAGAAACGCGGACCAGGCCTCCGGCGTGACGGTGAGGTAAGGAGCGTCCGGGGTCTTGGAGTCGCGGATGTGGATGGCGGCGGGGTGGGTGGCGACTTCCACGCAGGCGCCGCCTTCGCTGCCGCTGTGGCTGGACTTCCGCCAGTCGTAGGCGACTTCGACGCAGTTGCCGCCGTCGCTGCCGCTGTAGCTGGACTTGCGCCAGCTATAGGCGACTTCGATGCAGTTGCCGCCCTCGTCGCCGCTGTAAGTCGACTTGAACCACTGAAGTGCGGTGCTGCTCATTGCTCTCCCAGGAGACGGTCCAGCAGGTTCCTCGTGTCCTCGGGGGTGAGGGCCTGTGAACGCAGCATCGCACACCTCTGCGTAAGGATCGCTACCTCGTCCGGATTCGCGATCAGCTGACTGCCTCGCTGGGTCTCTGTGTAAGCGAGCCGCTGATGTTCAGGCGTCTCCAGGAGGACGAACGGCCCGTCCAGAGCAGCGTGAGTAGTCCGGCCCAGGGGCAGGACCTGCAAGGTGAGTCCGGGGTGTTCGGAGTGCTCCCGCAGGTGTCGCAGTTGCTCGTGATGAACCTGTTCTCCGCCCAAGCGGTCTCGCAGTACCGCCTCCCAGATCACGAAACACGTGGTCGGTGGCTCCGGGCTCTGAAAGATGGCCTGTCGCTCCACGCGTGCTGCAACGTGCCGTTCGATGTCGGCCTCCCGGAGTGCGGGGATCCGACTGCGGAACACCGCCCTCGCGTACGCCTCCGTCTGCAGCAGTCCCGGCAGCACCTGGTTCTCGTACGACGAGATGGCGATAGCCTCCCGCTCTCGATCCAAGTACTCCTCGGCCCACAGCGGAACCAGATCCACCTCCGGCATCCGGCTCACCGCGACCGACAACGCGCCCTTCGTGCCGAGGAATTCGTCCAGCTTCTCGGCGACGTCCGGCTTCAGCGGGCGCCTGCCCTGCTCGATCGACGCGACCTGCTGCTCGCTGATGCCGAACTCCTCGCCCAGCGACCTCTGGGTGTAACCGGCGGCCTGGCGGTAGAGGGCGAGGAGGGCCCCGACCATCTTCATCGCCGAGGCGTTCTTGCGTGTGCTCATGCGGTCTGAACTCCCCACCCGCATCCGTACGTTCACCCACGCGCACCCGTACAAACCGGCTGTACGGGTGCGCGGACTGTTCCATGGTGAGCACGGAGCGTGACTCTCGTCCCGTGAATCAGGAAACATCACCCGCGCCTCAACTCCCGTGCGTACGCGAGCGCTTCTTCCGCCGTGAGCGCCGGTCCGTGCCCGACGCACGCGCGTTCGCGCGCAGCGCTCTCACCGCGTGGGACGTGCGCGGGCGCACGGACGATGTGCTGCTGTGTGTCAGTGAGCTGGCCACCAACGCCCTGCTGCACGGGGTACCGCCGGGCCGGGGCTTCCTGCTGCGGCTGCTTGCCTACGGCGACGACGGGGGCGTCTTACGGGTGGAGGTGCACGACAGCGGGGGTGGCGTACCGGCGGTGCCGGAGCCGCGGGACGGGTGCCCGGGGGAAGGCGGGCGGGGCCTGCTGCTGGTGGCGGAGCTGGCGGACAAGTGGGGCGTGGGGGAGCGGCACCCTGGCAAGATCGTATGGTGCGAGTTCGCTACGCCGCCGCCCTGAGCACCTCGGCGACGGACCTGATCGTCTCCGGGCCCACCCGGCAGCAGCCCCCGATCAGCCGCGCCCCGGACTCCTGCCACCGGGTCACCCGGTCCGCGCTGAAGGTGGGGCGGCCGGTCCAGCCGCGCGCCCCGGCGTCCCACCGCTCGCCGCTGTTGGGGTAGACCACGACCGGCTTGCCGGTGATGCGCGCGGCGAGCGCCACCGCGTGGTCCGCGTCCTCGGGGGTGCAGCAGTTGACGCCCACGGCGATCACCTCGTCCGCCCCGGCCGCCAGGGCGAACGCGTCCTCCAGCCGCTGGCCGGCCCGGGTGCGGTCGCCGGCGGCGGAGTAGGACAGCCAGGCGGGTACGCCGAGGCCGCGCAGGGCGCGCAGCAGCGCCTCGGCCTCGTCCGTGTCGGGGACGGTCTCCAGGGCCAGGACGTCGGGGCGGGCCGCGGCCAGGGTCTCCATGCGGGGGCGGTGGAAGCGCTCCAGCTCGGCGACGGTCAGGCCGTAGCGGCCCCGGTACTCGGAGCCGTCCGCCAGCATCGCCCCGTACGGGCCGACCGAGGCGGCCACCCACAAGGGGCGGGAGGCCCGGGCGCGGCGGGCGGCCTCGCGGGCCGACTCCACGCTCAGGGCCAGCAGTTCGGCCGCCCGGTCGCGGTCGACGCCGCGCCTGGCGAAGCCCTCGAAGGTCGCCTGGTAGCTCGCGGTGATCGCCACATCGGCGCCCGCCTCGAAGTAGGCGAGGTGCGCCTCGGTGATCGCCTCGGGGGCGTCGGCCAGCAGGCGGGCGGACCACAGCTCGTCGGAGAGGTCGTGGCCTGCGGAGGCGAGCTGGTTGGACATGCCGCCGTCGAGGACGAGCGTGCCGGACGCGAGCGCTGCGGTGAGGTCGCGGGCCTGGTGCATACGGCCGACGGTAACCGACGGCGGACCGTGCGGGCCGGGCCGACGGTAACCGGCGCCGGACCGTGCGGGCCGGGACGCCGGTCACGGCTCCCCGCCGTGCGCCTCCAGGGCCTCGGCGGGATGCTGGAAGCAGCATTGGATGAAACTGACGCGTCGGCGGTGAGGGCCATGACGGGGTTCCAGGGGGAGGGGCCGCCACCGGCGCACCCCGCCGCCGATCCGCACGGTGATCCGTTCCTGCGCACCCGCTTCAGCGTGCCCGCCTGCCCGGTGACGTTCCTGCGGCGGGAGCGGCTCACCCGGCATCTGGACCAGGCCGGGAACACCCCGCTGACCATGGTCAACGGGGCCGCGGGCGCGGGGAAGACGCTGCTGGTCGCCGACTGGGTCAGGCACCGGGAGGGGATGCCCGTCGTCTGGCTCACCACCGACATCGCCGGGGACGCACCGGGCATGTTCTGGGCGTATCTGCTGCAGGCCCTGCGGGCGGCCGGGGTTGCGCTCGGCACCGAGGTGGGCGTTCCGGCGGACGCGCAGCGGGTGAGCCCGGCCCTGCCGGCCCGGCTGGCCGCCGCGCTCAGCGCCCGCGAGCGGCCCCTGATGGTGGTGCTCGACGAGTTCGACCGGGTCACCTCCCCGGAGATCGCCGAGCAGCTGGAGTTCGTGCTGCACCACGCCGGGCCGGGGCTGCGCCTGGTTCTCGTCACCCGCAGCGAGCCGCTGCTGCCGCTGTACCGGTACCGGGCGGGCGGCGAGCTGACGGAGATCAGGGACGCGGAGCTGGCCTTCACCCCGCCCGAGGCGGCCGAGCTGATGGCCCGGCACGGGCTGCGGCTGCCGCCGGCCACCGTGCGCGCCCTGGTGGAGAGAACGCGGGGCTGGGCGGCCGGCCTCAGGCTGTGCGCGCTGGCGGCGGCGCAGAGCCCGGACCCGGAGATGTACCTGAAGAACTTCGAGGCCGACCGCAGCACCATCGCGGACTTCCTCCTGGCCGAGGTGCTCAAACGGCAGGACCCCGAGACGCAGGACCTGCTGCTGCGGGTCAGCCTGCTCGACCGCTTCGGCCCCGGCCTGGCGGACGCGCTCACCCGGCGCACCGACGGCGCCGCCATCCTGGCCCGGCTGAGCCGGGACAACGCCTTCGTCGAGCACCTGGGGCACGGCATGTACCGGCTGCACCCGCTCTTCGCGGAGATCCTCCGCGCCCACCTGCGGATGCGCCGGCCCGGTCTGGAGCCCCGGCTGCACCGGCGGGCGGCGCAGGCCCTGCGGCGGTCCGGCTCGCTCGCCGAGGCGCTCGGCCACGGGGCCGCGGCCGGCGACTGGGAGTTCACCGCCGAGGCCCTCGTCGACGACCTCGCCATCGGTCAGTTCTTCACCGGCCTGCGCTCCGACGCGGTGACCGGGCTGTTCTCCCGGATGGGGCAGGAGCCGCGCGGCCCGGCTCCGGAACTGGTGCGGGCGGCACGCGATCTGTCCCGCGGCGAGCTGGACAGCGGCCTGACCCATCTGCGGCGCGCGGAGCACGCCCTTCAGCCGCGCGGCAGCGGCACCGAGGACGACGACGAGACCGCTGCGGCTGCCCGGCTGAGCTGCGCACTGCTGGAGGCGCTGGCCGCCCGGCTCGCGGGGTCCCCCGCGAAGGCCGAGACGGCCGCCGAGAGGGCCGGGAGACTGCGCAGGCAGGTGCCCGGCAGGAAGCTGGCCCGCCATCCCGAACTCGACGCCCTGCTGCTGACGCATCTCGGCTCCGCACAGCTGTGGGCCGGCCGGTTCGAGGAGGCGCGGGCCGCCCTGTCCGAGGTGGCCGGATCCGGCGCCCAGGCGGCCACCGCGCTGCCGCGTGAGGACTCCCTGAGCCGCCTGGCCCTGATGGACTTCCTCGACGGCCGGCTCAGCGGCGCGGAGCGCAAGGCGCGGGAGGCGCTCGCCGAGACGGAGCGCTTCGGCCTGCCCCAGCCCGCCGGGGCCGGAGTCGAACGCCTGGTCCTCGCGGCCGTCGCCCTGGAACGCGACGAACTCGGCCAGGCGCAGTCCCTGCTCGACGCGGCGGTCGTGTCGCGTCCGGCCCTGCGGGACCCGGTGACGGAGGCGGGCCGGGCCATCGTCAGCGCCCGGCTGCACCTGGCGCAGGGCGACGCCAAGGGCGCGCTCAAGGCGGCGGACTGTGAGATCCCGGCAGCCGTCCCCTCGCCCTGGGCGGAGGGGCAGCGAGCGGTCGTCGCGGCCGCCGCGCATCTGGCCGAGGGCCGGGCGGACACCGCGGTCGAACTGGTGCAGCGGCTGCCCGAGGACCAGCCCGCGTGCGTGGTGGGCGCCGCCGGCATCGAGTTGGGCGCCGGGCGGCCCGGGGCGGCGGCCCAGCTGCTCGACCGGGCGCGGCCCGCGGGGCGCGCCGGACCGGCGGTGACGGTACGGGCGGCCCTGACCCGCGCCCGGGCCGCGGACCAGGCGGGCGACCTGACCACCACGACACGGCTGCTCGCCCGCGCCCTGCGCGAGGCCCGCGGCGAACGGCTGCGGCGCCCCTTCGTCGAGGCGGAACCGTGGATCGGACCCCATCTGCGCACCCCGGAGCTGCGCAGGCTGGCGGAGGGCTGGCTCATCGACCGGACGGACCGGCACACCGGGCCCGGCGGCCGGGGCACCCGGCCCGGGCACCGGCCACCGCCCCGGCCCGTGGAGAAGCTCAGCGGACGCGAGCGGGATGTGCTGCGCCGGCTGGCGCTGATGATGTCGACCGAGGAGATCGCCGCCGACCTGTATGTCTCGGTGAACACGGTCAAGACCCACCTGAAGAGCATCTACCGCAAGCTCCAGGTCAGCCGGCGCGGTGAGGCGGTGCGCCGGGCGCGCGAGCTGAAGCTGCTGTGAGCGGCGGGCATATCACCTGCACGGGGTGAGCCGCACGCGCCCTGGCCGGCGGAGTATCGCAGCGTACGGGCACGAGCCGCCGGCCTCAGCCCTCCGGAGAGCAGCTCATGCGCTATGAGATCCGTGTCGACGGGCAACTCTCGGAACCGCTGATCAACGTCTTCCCGGAACTCGACCATGTGGAGATGTCCGGCCAGACCCTGCTGTTCGGGCACGTCGTCGACGACGCCCACCTGTACGGGCTGCTGGCCCGCTGCCAGTCCCTCGGGCTGCGGGTGCTGGAGATCCGCCAGATGCCGGAGTGAGGCGCCCGGCCACTTGCGAACCACGTAGGTCCCTCGCGAACCACGTAGGTCCGTAACGAACCACGCCGGTCCGTCACGCGCTTTTGGCGCGCACCCGGCCCGCGCGGACGGCCGCGCCCAACGCCTCGTGATCCCGCTCGTTCTGGTCGGCGTACGCCTGGGCGAACAGGGTGAGCGCCCGGTCGAAGCGGTCACTTCCGCCCAGATACGCGGCGATGGCGATCGGGTCGCCGGACCGGGCGTGCGCCCGCGCCAGACAGGCCCCGCACACCTGCGCGAACAGGCCCAGCAGGCCCGGATCCATGGTCTCGGGGCGTGCGATGCCCTTCCAGTCGCGCAGCTGCCGCACATAGAAGTCGCGGGGGCGGCCGTCCAGGCCGACGGCGTGGGTCCAGCCCAGCAGGATGTCGCTGGTCGTCTGGATCAGCCGCTGGCCCGCCACCACCCGGCGGCCCTGGTTCTCCCAGCGGTCGCCGCCGGTGTACGGCGACAGCACCGACTCCTGCGCCTCCTTGGCCTGCAGCAGCAGGGGATCGTCGTCGTCCCGGCCGAGCAGCAGCACGATCCAGCAGCGCGTGCCGACACTGCCGACACCGACGACCTTCCGGGCCACGTCGACCAGGTGGTACCTGCGCAGCAGATGCCGGCGCTCCGACGACAGCGACCGTGCGTAGGTCTCCAGGACCTCGTGCAGCACCTTCTCCTCGGTCACGGGTTCGTCCAGCAGATCACGCAGCGGCGTGATCAGCGGCGGGTCCGGCGTGATGCGGCGGCCGTCCGCCGTGACCCGGGTGAGCTTCTTGAAGGCCTGCAGGTGGGTGCGGGTGCGGGCGCGTGCGGCGGCCTCGTCGGCACGCCGCGCGGCCTCGCGGTTCTGCGAGGAGGCGAGCAGCTCGCGCAGATGGTCGGCGTCGTCCTGCGCGTACCAGATGTCGAGGATCCGCATGCCGGCCAGCTCCCGCATCCGCCGCCGGTACGTTCGCACGCACGTCCCGACCGCGTCGTTCTGCTCCGCGGCCGAGAAGCCGTTGGCGCGGCCCGCGATGGCGAAGCTGGCAGCCAGCCGCTTGACGTCCCACTCGAAGGGGCCGGGAAGGGTCTCGTCGAAGTCGTTGATGTCGAACACCAGGTGCCGCTCCGGGGAGGCCAGCAGCCGGAAGTTGAGCAGATGGGCGTCCCCGCACAGCTGGACCGTCAGACCGGTGCCGGGAAGCGGCGCCAGGTCCGAGGCCATGACGGCCGCGGCGCCCCGGTAGAAGCGGAACGGGGACTCCAGCATCCGGCCGTAGCGGATGGGGACCAGCTCGGACAGCCGGGTCGCCGACTGTCCCTCGATCAGGCCGACCGGGTCGGGCCGGTCCTGGGCCGCCTCGTACCAGCCGTGGGCCGACCGCGGCGCGCGGTTGCGGGCCTTGCGGCCATGAGCCGCCCGCTCGGCCGGGGACAGGGAAGCGCTGAACGGACCGGGCACGGTCATCGCTGCCTCCCACCTGGTGGACGGAGCGGGCGGGCGCGGCGGGTGCCCCACCCGTCCGTCCCGCTCCGCTCCCCATCCCAACCATCTCACTCCATCCCATCCCATCGCGCCTGCCGGGGCGCCGGATCACCTGCCGTGGGTGATGCGGCGGCCGGTGCGGGCCGGACGGCGGGCCGTGTTTCACCCGTGCCGGGTGAGGCAGCGGGCGCCTCGCCCTGCCCACGCTGACATCGGCCCTCCGGTGCAGGTCGTGGAAGGGCCGGAACGGAGGACAGCGATGAGTGCGGCTACCTATCTCGCGTACGACTTTCCGTTGCTGAGCGCCTTCTGGACGATCCTGATCTTCTTCCTGTGGGTGATGTGGTTCGTGCTGCTCTTCCGGGTCGTCCTCGACATCTTCCGCGACGACGACCTGAGCGGCGGCGCCAAGGCCGGCTGGCTGGTGTTCACCATCCTGCTGCCCTTCCTGGGCGTCTTCGTCTACGTCGTCGCCCGCGGCAAGAACATGGGGCGCCGCGAGGCGGCACAGGCGCGGGCGCAGCAGGAGGCCTTCGACGGCTACATCCGTGAGGCCGCGAAGGGTACGGGCGGCTCGGCCGGCCGGGTCGACGAACTCGCCCGGCTGTCCGAGATCAAGGCCCGCGGCGACATCACGGACGAGGAGTACCGCAGGGCCAAGGAAATGGTCCTCAGCGGTCACGGCACGTAGCAGAGCTCAGCGGTCACGGCACGTAGCAGAGCTAGCGGTCACGTCATGCAACAGAAGCTCAGCGGTCACGGCACGTAAGAGAGGCAGCGGCCAATGGCAGCCACACATCCGACCCACGGCAGCACCACCGGCGCCCATGTGCCCTCGGCCAAACGGCAGTGGGCCGAGGGCCTGACGGTCTTCGCCGGAATCACGCTCGCCATCGCAGGGGTGCTCGGCGTCCTGCGCGGCATCATGGGCATCGCCGAGGACGAGGTCTTCGTCACCACCGGCAACTACGTCTTCGAGTTCGACCTCACCGCCTGGGGCTGGATCCACCTGGTGCTCGGCGTGCTCGCCGTGCTGATCGCCTTCGGGCTGTTCCAGGACAGCATGTGGGCCCGCGTCGCCGGGGTGACCATCGCCGGGCTCGTCATCATCGCCAACTTCCTGTCCCTGCCGTACTACCCGGTGTGGTCCGTGGTGATGATCGCCTTCTCGGGCTTCATCATCTGGGCGCTGTGCCTGTCCAGGTCGGACACCGGTACGGATGCGGCCTGACGGCAGGCGTGCGACGTCGAGGGGAGGAGGACGTCGGAACGGGGGCCGGTGATGTGCAGGTGGCTCGCCGTCCGGCCGGAGGGTGACGCCATGTTCCCCTTCCGTCCCCAACCGGTCTGACTGCTCATGGCCTCTGGCGCCCGAGCACCGAATCGGGGTGGGATGAAACCCTGGGGCACCCCGACCGGAACCGGGGTGCCCCAGGCTCACGCCGTGCCCGGGACTTCGGGCAGCTCGGGACCACTTCGGCCGGCGCCGAAGCGTCGCGCTCCTAGCGTGGCCGCATGAGCGACAGCACGCCCCGCACGAATTCCCCGGCGGCTCCCTCCGCCGCCGTCACCGGCATGGTCGACCACGTTCTCGCCCTGGCTGCCACCTGGATTCGGTGGGACGGCGAACCGGTGCACGTCGACGGCCGTACGTACACCCCGCACAAGGCGATCCGGCGCGTCGCCGATCACATGATCGACCACCTGGCCGAGATGGAGGCCCGCCTCGCCGGTGAGCGGCCCCGCCCCGACGACTGGCACGCCTCCGCCGTCACCACCGCCGCCGACCTCGCGCCCTTCACCCCGCACGACCTCGACGAGGCCCGCAGCCGCCTGCTCCGGCTGGCCCGCGTCTGGGCCGTCCGCCTCGACGCCCTCACCGACGACCAGCTCGACCACTCGCCCGGCGACGGCTGGAGCTTCCGGCAACTCGCCCACCACGTCCAGGAATCCGTCTACTACGCCGACGCCGTGGGAGACCTCTCATGACCGCCGCCTTCGCCGCACTGCACCGGTCGGGCCGGCCCCTGCTGCTGCCCAACGCCTGGGACCACGCCTCCGCCGCGATCCTCGCCGCCCACGGCTTCCCGGCCATCGGCACCACCAGCCTCGCCGTCGCCGCGGCCGCCGGACTGCCCGACGGGGCGGGCGCCACCCGCGAGCAGACGCTCAGCCTCGCCCTCACCCTCGGCTCCGAGCCGTTCCTGCTCTCCGTGGACGCCGAGGACGGATTCAGCGACGACCCGGACGAGGTGGCCGAGTTCGCCCGCGAACTGGCCGCCGTGGGCGCCGTCGGCATCAACCTGGAGGACGGGCTCGGCCCCGCCGACCGGCACGCCGCCAAGATCGAGTCGGTCCGCGCCGCCGCCCCGGACCTGTTCGTCAACGCCCGCACCGACACCCACTGGCTCGGGAACGGCGACCCGGACGAGACCCTGAGCCGCCTCACGGCCTACCAAGAGGCAGGAGCGCACGGCGTGTTCGTGCCCGGACTCACCGACCCCGGGGAGATCACCCGCCTCCTCCGGCAGCTGGACGTCCCCCTCAACGTCCTCCACTCACCCGACGGCCCCTCCCTCCAGCATCTGGCCGGGCTCGGCGTGCGGCGCGTCAGCCTCGGCTCCCTCCTCTACCGGCGGGCCCTCGGCGCGGCCCTGGAGGCGGCCACCGCCGTCCGCTCGGGCCGCACAGCGGCGGGCACCACACCCTCGTACGAGGAGATCCAGCGGCTCAGCGCGCCCGCGGCCAGTTCGTCAGGGTGATGTGGAGGGCCTCGATCGCCTGGTTCCAGGAAGCCTCCAGGTCGCGAGGGGCCGTGAAGGAGCCGGTGGCCTCCAGGGCGCAGAAGCCGTGGAAGGTGCTGCGCAGCAGGCGGACCGCGTCGGTGAGGTCCGGCTCCTGAAGGCCGTAGGCGCGCAGCAGGCCGTAGGTGACCTCGGCGGTGCGGCGCACGGCGGGGGAGCCGGCGATGCGGGTCGGGTCCAGGCGGATCTGGGTCGCCGCGTAGCGGCCGGGGTGGGTGAGGGCGTACTCGCGGTAGGCGCCCGCGAAGGCGGCCAGGGCGTCCTTGCCCGTGCGCCCGGCCACCGCCTCCGCGATCCGGTCGATCAGCTCGCCGCCGGCCCGCAGCGCCAGGCGGGTGCGCAGGTCGTCCAGGCCCCGCACATGGGCGTACAGGCTCGCGTCCTTGACGCCGAAGCGCCGGGCCAGCGCGGACAGGGTGACCTGGTCGAATCCTGCCTCGTCGGCGAGGTCGGCCGCCGCCGCGACCAGACGGTCGGTGCTGAGCCCGGCACGGGGCAAGGGGGCCTCCGATCGAGAGAGTCGAGAGGGGCGAGAGGGGCGGGAGAGTTGAGAGAGCCGGTGTGTGCAGGGAGCAACCTAATGGATGCGGGGGAGCCGGTGAGGGGCGGTCTGCCGAGGTCAGGCTTCTCGTACCCGCCTCACCGGGCCGCCGTGAGCACCTCGCGGACGAAGGCGTTGCGGAACTTGCCTGCCGGGTCCAGGGTTTCGGCCAGCCGCCGGAACTCGTCCAGGCGGGGGTAGAGGGCGCGCAGCTGTGCCGCCGGGGTGGTGAACACCTTGCCCCAGTGCGGCCGCGCCTCGAAGGGGGCGAGGGCCTGCTCCAGGCGGCGTACCACGGGCAGCACCGCCGCGCTGTCCTCGATCCAGGTGAAGTGCGCGGCCACGGTGTCCCGGCCGTAGGACGGGCTGAGCCACTGGTCGTCGGCGGCGACCAGCCGGATCTCGCAGGTCTGCAGCACCGGTGCCAGGACCTGCCGTATCCCGTCCAGCGCGCGCAGGGCGTCCAGGGCGTGCCGGCGCGGCATCAGGTACTCCGACTGGAGTTCGGCCCCGCTGCTGGGGGTGAACTCGGCGCGGAAGTGCGGCAGCCGCTCGTGCCAGGGGCCCGGCACCCCGAACTGCTCGGTGCAGTTGACGGCGGGCATGCCCGGAACGGGGTGCATCTTCTCCGTCGCCGGAGTCGCGTACGGGAAGTCAGGCAGCGGCTGGTCGGTGCGGCGCTTCAGCCACACCTGCCGGAATCCCGGCTCTCGCCAGTCCGTGAACAGGCTCACGCTGTACGCCGCCGTCATCACCGCCTCGAACGCCCCCGCGTCCAGCCCTTCGAGCGGCAGCTCGGTGAAGACGTGCTGCTCGACCTCGTAGGCCGGCTCCAGATCGAGGGTGAGCGCCGTCACCACGCCCAGTGCCCCGAGCGAGGTCACCGCGCCCCCGAACCGCTCCTCGCCCCGCCGCACGGTCACCGTCGACCCGTCCGCCGTCACCAGCTCCACCTCGCGCACCGAGCAGGCCAGCGGCCCGTTCCGGGCCCCGGAACCGTGCGTGCCGGTCGCCACCGAACCGGCGACCGAGATGTGCGGCAGCGACGCCATGTTCGCCAGCGCCAGCCCCCGCGCGTGCACCTGCCGGGCAAGCTGGGCGTACCGGACGCCGCCGCCCACCCGCACCGTGCGCGCCGCCGTGTCGACGTCCAGCTCGGGCGGCAGGTCCGTCAGCGACAGCAGGACGCCCTCGGCGCCCGGCTCGGCGATCTCGTTGAACGAGTGGCCGCTGCCCAGCACCCGCAGCCGCTCGCTGTCCGCCACCAGCGCCAGCAGCTCGGGCAGGGAATGCGGCCGGTGCAGCGCCTTGGCCGCGTAGGTGATGTTGCCGGCCCAGTTGGTCACCGTGATGTCCGTCATACCGCGGAACCTACCCGGCGCGTCTGAGGACCCCCCGGGCGGGAAGCCGAGCCGCAGGGGGCATACCGTGAGGAGTCGTACGTCCGCACCGGGAGGAGATGACGGGATGGGCAGCCGGACCGAGCTGGTCGAGGATCTTATGGAGCGGTTCCCGCATGTGCCGCGGGAGGCCGTCTTCAAGGAGGACCTGCTCCGCGGCGGCGTGGCCTTCGACCCGTCCGCCCTCAGCGACAACGAGAGCGGCGAGGTCAAGCCGAAGTCCTACTTCATCTTCTCCTTCGACCACGGCACCCTGCCCGAGCTGGGCGAGGCCGCGCTGCGCCGCCCGCCGGAGGAGATCATCCTCACCGGAGGCCCCTACGACCTGCGCCGCACCGTCGTCTCCGTCCGGGTGAACCCCGCCTCGCCCTACCGGGTCGCCGCCGGTGAGGACGGCATGCTCGGCCTCTACCTCGACGGGAAGCGCATCGCCGACGTCGGCGTGCCGCCCATGCCCGAGTACTACCGGCACACCCTGTCCAACGGGAAGTCCGTCATGGAGGTCGCCCCCACCATCCAGTGGGGCTACCTGATCTACCTGACCGTCTTCCGGGTCTGCCAGTACTTCGGCGCCAAGGAGGAGTGCCAGTACTGCGACATCAACCACAACTGGCGCCAGCACAAGGCGGCCGGCCGCCCCTACACGGGCGTCAAGGACGTCGAGGAGATCCTCGAGGCCCTGGAGATCATCGACCGCTACGACACCGCCAAGGCGTCCACCGCCTACACCCTCACCGGCGGCGCCATCACCTCCAAGGTCGCCGGCCGCGACGAGGCCGACTTCTACGGCCACTACGCCAAGGCCATCGAGGAGCGCTTCCCCGGCCGCTGGATCGGCAAGGTCGTCGCCCAGGCGCTGCCCAAGGCGGACGTGCAGCGCTTCAAGGACTACGGCGTGCAGATCTACCACCCCAACTACGAGGTGTGGGACGAGTACCTGTTCAAGATGTACTGCCCCGGCAAGGAGCGGTACGTCGGCCGCGACGAGTGGCACAAGCGGATCCTGGACTCCGCCGAGGTCTTCGGCGCGCGCAACGTCATCCCCAACTTCGTCGCCGGCGTGGAGATGGCCGAGCCCTTCGGCTTCAAGACGGTCGACGAGGCCATCGCCTCCACCACCGAGGGCCTGCGCTTCTTCATGTCGCACGGCATCACGCCCCGCTTCACCACCTGGTGCCCGGAGCCGACCACCCCGCTCGGCAAGGCCAACCCGCAGGGCGCGCCGCTGGAGTACCACATCCGGCTCCTCCAGGCCTACCGGCAGACCATGGAGGACTTCGGCCTGACCTCGCCCCCCGGCTACGGCCCGCCCGGACCCGGCCGCGCGGTGTTCTCCGTCAGCTCCTTCATGGACAGCCTGCCCGCCGAGGAGACGGCCGGGGACACGGCCGGGGACACGGCGGAGGCGCCCGCCGAGGTGTGAGCCGCGCGGCGCAGTTGCGCGCGCCGAGGCGTGAGCCGCACGGCTCGGAGGCGTGCCGCCCGGCGCAGAGGTGCGCGCCGCCCGGCGCCGGGGTGCGATTCGCCTGATTCATCAGGGAGTTCTGATTCCTCAGGAAGTTCTGAGGAATCAGTGAGGGCCGGAACCGAGACGTTCCGGCCTTCCTTGCGTATGGTCCCGTGAGGGGTTCGCATGCGCCGCCGCGCCCGCACCGCGGCCGGCGCTTGTCAGGTGCGCCGGGAACGTGAAAGGCTCGGCGGCCACCGCCCCAGGTTGCCCAACTTGGCCACCGATGTGGCGAGTTGGGCTCGATAGCGCGGACCGCAGATGCAGGAGACCCATGCCCGACCTGCCGACCCCTCAGGACGACGCCGAGAAGGCGCTGTTCTCCGAGTACTGGGACGCGGTGCTGTCCTACGCCGAGTTGTGCACCACCGGACCCTCCGCCGCCGCCCAGCTCGCCCACGAGGCCTTCGCCCGCGGCGTCCGTGAGATCCGCGCCGCCGAGACCGGCACGGCCCGCGGCCGCCGCTCCGCCCGGCTCCCGCGCCTCGCCCTGCTGCTGACCGCCGTGCGCACCACCGCGGCCGACTGGGCGGACACCGGGCAGGGCGACCGGCTCGACCCCGGCCTGCGCCAGTGGCTCGCCTCCGAGCAGGCCGCCCGCTACACCGGCCCGCCCCTCACCCGGCCGCTCGCCCTGCGCGGATTGCGCGACCTGCCGCAGGCCGACGCCGAACTGCTGTGGCTGGCCGACGTGGAGGCCCTGCCGCTGCCCGTCGCCGCCCGCCGGCTCGGCCTCGACCCCGACACCGCCGCCGGTGAACTCGACCGCGTCCGCGACCAGTTCCGCAACCGCTGCCACCGCGCCCAGCTCGACTCCCCGACGGACGCCGAGTGCCGCAGCTACGCCCGGCTCCTCGACGCCGTCACCCGCTCACCCGCCGCCGACACCCCCGACGACCTCACCCGCCACCTGGCCTCCTGCCCGCGCTGCGCCGAGGCCGCCGCCTGCCTGAGCACCTCCCCGGCGGGACCTGCCGAGGCCCTCGCCGAAGGCGTCCTCGGCTGGGGCGGCCCCGCCTACCTGGAGCGCCGCCGCCGGGCGGCCGACGCACGGCTCGACGCCCCGCACACCTCCGGCGCCGACCACGACGACACCTCCTCCGAACGCAAGCTCCTCGCCCGGGGCGGACTGCTGGGCGCCGCGCTCGTCGTCTCCGCCCTGGCCCTCGCCGTCTCCCTGATGCCCTTCGGCGGCGACCCGGCGGGCGAACGCGTCGCCCACCCCGGGGCCGGGGAACGCCCCGCGTCCGGCCCCGGCGTCTCCCTGCCGCCCGGCACCCCCGACGCCTCGTCGACCACCGCCGCCACCAACCCCCGCCCCTCTGCGCCCCGCACCGGCAAACCGGCCCCCACCCGCAGCTCCGCCGCGCCCCCGGACAAACGCGACCCCGAGCCCGAACCGCAGGGCACCTCCTCCGCCACCTCCGCACCCGGCGCGACCGGCAGCGCCGGCCCCGCCGCCTGCCGGGCCGAGTACGACCTGGTGTACCAGTGGCCCGACGGCTTCCAGGCCGAGGTCACGGTCGTCACCCGCGTCCCCGTCGACTCCTGGCGCGTCGACTTCACCTTCCGCGACGGACAGCGCATCCGGCAGATGTGGGACGCCGGTGTGACCCAGCGCGACGATCACGTCACGGCCACCGCCCCCCACTACAACCGCTCCATCCCGGCCGACGGCAAGATCACCTTCGGCTTCATCGGAGCGTGGAACGGCGACAACAACCCGCCGCCCGGCTTCTCGTTGAACGGCCGGCCGTGCGACCTGGCCGACTGAACGGCTGACCTGCGGTCGGCCGGAGGGACCTTCGGGCGGCCGACCGAAAACGCCCGCCGGAAAAAGCGTTTGACGGGCAGGGCCCGTCGCGGACTACCGTGAGCGCGGATCACATGGCACCCGTTCGGGCTGCCGTACCGGAGCGTCGCGAGGGCGACGCGTGTGCGAGTGAGGAGGTGGCGACAGATGGCCGTCACTGTGCCGGGCGCTGCCCGCATCCAGGAAACCGTCAAGTCCACCTCCGTGGCCGCCGGCTGACTCACTCTTTCCTCCTCCGTGCCCGCACGCGGCACGGCCGCCGGGGCCACCCTTGTGAAGGGTCACCCGTTGACTTCCAGCTCCAGCTCCAGTTCCACCGCGACCACCACCGTCACTGCCACCGCGCTCGCTCCGTACGGCTGGGACGAGGCGTGGGCCGAGGCGTTCGCCCCGTACGACGCGCAGGGGATGCTGCCCGGGCGCGTGGTCCGCGTCGACCGGGGCCAGTGCGACGTCGTCACCGCCGACGGGACCGTGCGCGCCGACACGGCCTTCGTCATCCCGCACGACCCGATGCGGGTCGTCTGCACCGGCGACTGGGTCGCCGTCGAGCCTGAGGGCAACCCGCGCTACGTGCGGGCGTACCTGCCGCGCCGCACCGCCTTCGTGCGCTCCACCTCCTCCAAGCGGTCCGAGGGGCAGATCCTCGCCGCCAACGTCGACCACGCGGTGGTCGCCGTCTCCCTCGCCGCCGAACTCGACCTGGGACGGGTGGAACGCTTCCTCGCCCTCGCCTGGGAGTCCGGGGCGCAGCCGCTGGTCGTCCTCACCAAGGCCGATCTGGTGCCGGACCCGGTCACCCGGTCCCATCTGGTGCAGGACGTCGAGACCAGCGCGCCCGGCGTGCCCGTGTTCGCCGTCAGCGCCCAGACCGGGGAGGGCCTGGACGTCCTCGCCGCGGTCGCCTCCGGCGGCACCTCCGTGCTGCTCGGCCAGTCCGGCGCGGGCAAGTCCACCCTCGCCAACGCGCTGCTCGGCGAGGAGGTCATGGACGTCCGGGCCGTCCGTGACGTGGACGGCAAGGGCCGGCACACCACGACCACCCGCAACCTGCTCGTTCTGCCCGGCGGCGGCGTCCTCATCGACACGCCGGGACTGCGCGGCGTGGGCCTGTACGACGCCACCACCGGCGTCGGCCAGGTGTTCGCCGAGATCGAGGAGCTCGCCGAGGGCTGCCGCTTCCACGACTGCGCCCACGAGAGCGAGCCGGGCTGTGCCGTCCAGGAGGCCATCGCCGAGGGCGAGCTGCCGCACCGCCGCCTGGAGAGCTACCGCAAGCTGCTCCGCGAGAACCAGCGCATCGTCGCCCAGTCCGACGCCCGGCTCCGCGCGGAGATCCGCAAGGACTGGAAGCGCAAGGGCGCGCAGGCCAGGGCGGCGATGGAGTTCAAGCGGGGTGGTCACCGGCGATAGCCGGACGAGTCCACGTCCATGTCCGATTTCCGCCAGCCGCGGGCTCCCGCATGGCGGAAACTGGACCCTGTGACGGACGAAACCAGCAGGTACGAGGCGGTGCGCAGCCGCGACGGGCGTTTCGACGGCGTGTTCTTCTTCGCCGTCGAGACGACCGGCATCTACTGCCGGCCCAGCTGCCCCGCGGTCACCCCGCGACGGCGCAATGTGCGCTTCTTCCCGACCGCCGCCGCCGCGCAGAGCGCCGGATTCCGGGCCTGCCGGCGGTGCCGGCCGGACGCCGTCCCCGGATCCCCCGAGTGGAACGTGCGCGCCGACGTCGTCGGCCGCGCCATGCGGCTGATCGCCGACGGCGTGGTGGACCGCGAGGGCGTCGCCGGACTCGCCGCGCGGCTCGGCTACAGCCCCCGCCAGGTGCAGCGGCAGCTCACCGCCGAGCTGGGCGCCGGGCCGGTCGCGCTGGCACGGGCGCAGCGCGCGCACACCGCGCGGGTCCTGCTGCAGACCACCGGCCTGCCGATCACCGAGATCGCCTTCGCCGCCGGATTCGCCAGCGTGCGGCAGTTCAACGACACCATCCGGGCCGTCTACGCGGCCACGCCCAGCGAACTGCGGGCAGCAGCGCCGAGAAGCCCCGGCCGGACGACGCGGCGGGCGACTCCCGGGGCCGGTGTCCCGCTGCGCCTCGCCCACCGCGGCCCCTACCGCGCGGGTCCCGTCTTCGACCTGCTGGAACGGGAGGCCGTACCCGGCGTCGAGGAGGTGAGCGGAGAGCGGGGGGCCCGCACCTACCGGCGCACGCTGCGCCTGCCCTGCGGCACCGGCATCGCCGCCGTCGAGGAGCCCCGCGGGGCGGACCGGAACCGACGCGCCCCGTCCGGCTCCCGGCCCGGAGGCTGGCTCGAGGCCCGCATCCACCTCACGGACCCGCGCGACCTCACCACGGCCGTGCAGCGCCTGCGCCGCCTGTTCGACCTGGACGCCGACCCGTACGCCGTCGACGAACGCCTCGGCGCCGATCCCGACCTCGCCCCGCTGGTCGCCGCCCGGCCCGGCGTGCGCTCGCCCGGAGCCGCCGACCCGGAGGAACTGGCCGTACGGGCACTGGTGGGCCGCGAGGAGGCCGCACGGCTGGTCCAGCGGTACGGCAAGGCGCTGGACGCCCCCTGCGGGGGCCTCACCCACCTGTTCCCGGAGTCTGCCGTCCTGGCCGGCGCGGAACCGGACGGCCCCCTGGGCGCCCTCACCGCCGCCCTCGCCGACGGCGCCCTGCGCCTCGACCCCGGCGCGGACCGGGACGCCGCCGTGGCCGCCCTGCGCGCCCTGCCCGGCATGGACGGCCCCACCATCGCCGAGATCCGTATGCGCGCCCTCGGCGACCCCGACGTGCCGCCCCCCGGCCGGGACGTCCCCGACCGCTGGCGCCCCTGGCGCTCCTACGCCTTCCGCCACCTGCGCGCGGCAGCCGAGCCCGCAGCCACCGAGTCCGCGGCGGCCGATCGCACGGCCATCGAACACGCGACCACCGACCCCGCGACCACCGCACCGGAGCACTGATGACCACCTACTGGACGACCCTCGACAGTCCCCTCGGGCCGCTTCTCCTCACCGCCGGTCCCGAAGGCGAGCTGACCTCGCTGTCCCTGCCCGGGCAGAGGAACGCCCCGGCCGTGCCGCCCGGCGGGCGGCTGGACTCCGGCCCCTTCCGCGAGGCCGAGGAGCAGCTCGGCGCCTACTTCGCCGGCGACCTCAAGGAGTTCCGGCTGCCGCTGCGCACCACCGGCACGCCCTTCCGGGAGAAGGTCTGGGCCGCCCTCGACGCCATCCCCTACGGGGCCACCACCTCCTACGGCGAGATCGCGGCGCGGGTCGGCGCGCCGAGGGCCGCCGTGCGGGCGGTCGGCGGTGCGATCGGGGCGAACCCGCTGCTGATCGTCCGCCCCTGCCATCGCGTGATCGGCGCCGACGGCTCCCTCACCGGGTACGCGGGCGGCCTGGAGAACAAGGCGCGGCTGCTGACGCACGAGGGGGTGCTGCAGGGGGCGGTCTGAGAGCGGATCCCCGCCTCCGCCCCCGCTGCCGCCCTCACCGCCGTCAGCCCCAGAAGACCACACCCAGCCAGGCCGCGGTGATCAGCTGGCAGGTGAACAGCTCCGTCAGCACGCTCCAGCCGCCCGCCCGCATCGTGGTGCGCAGCGACGCCATCGCCTCGCCGTGGCGGCCCAGACGGATCCGCTCGCAGAGGTAGATCCCGGCGAGGAACCCGGGGATCGCGCCCACCACCGGCAGCAGCACGAACCCGGTCAGTGAGCCGACCCCGGCGTACGTCATCATCCGGGCGTCGTCGCCGGTGGGCCGCAGGCGCCGGGGCGGCAGCGCCCAGCGGATCACCTGGGAGAGCAGCAGGACCGCCGTGGCGCCCACCAGCACCCACCAGGCGACCGGCCGCGGGTCCTTCAGCGCCCACCACATGACCGCCGCCCAGACCAGCCACGACCCCGGCACTCCGGGCAGCAGCACTCCGCACAGACCGAACAGGATCACCAGTCCGGCCAGCAGGAGTTCCCACGCTCCCATCTGTCCAGGGTGCAGGAGGGTGAGGGGCGGCGCAGAACCGCGACGAACAGCTGTACCGGCCGTCACCCGGCGTGTGGGCCCTGGCCGGGGGAGGGGCGGGGATTTTCCGGATGCCCCGTTTTCATCGGGGCTGTGCGGTGGACAATTGAGGGCATGAGCCAGCAGGGGGGAAGGCCCACCGGCCCCGAGGACGACTGGTGGGCGCAGCTGTACGACGACTCCACGGGCGACACGGGCGCCACACCGGCCCCCGACTCCCTGGACGACCGCTTCGCCTCGGCGAAGGTCACCCTGAACGGCCCCCCGCCCCCGCAGCAGGCGGCCCCGTCGCCCCCGCAGAGCACGCCACCGCTGCCCCCGCCGTGCACCCCCTGGGAACCCTTGTCCCCCACCTCCACCACCACCCACCCCACCGTCCCTCTCACCTCCGCTCCCCCTGCGCCTCCCTCCTCCGGCCCCTCCGACCCGGCGCCCC
Organism: Streptomyces thermocarboxydovorans; assembly: GCF_039524635.1. Classification (NCBI taxonomy): domain Bacteria; kingdom Bacillati; phylum Actinomycetota; class Actinomycetes; order Kitasatosporales; family Streptomycetaceae; genus Streptomyces; species Streptomyces thermocarboxydovorans. Next base: position 44,434 of record NZ_BAAAGU010000039.1, read on the forward strand.
CGGCGGCACCGGCGGCACCGGCCGACGCACCACCGGGTTCCACTCCGCCCGACGCTCCGTCCGACGCCCCGCCCCGCGATGCCTCGTCAGCCGGTGAGCAGGCCCTGGGGCTGCCCCACGACACGTCCGAGACGGCTGACGCGGCCGACACGGTTGACGCGGTTGACGCCCCGCCCGTCCAGGCGCCGCCCCCGTCACCGCCCACCGAGGCACCGCAGCCCTCACCCCAGGACGCGCCCCACCCTGCCCCCTCCGGCGCCGAACCCGGCACCGACCCCCGAACGCCCCCTCGAACCGACACCGACCCCCGTACCGACCCGCGCACCGACCCGCGCACCGACCCCCGCGACGCCCAGCCCCCAGGCGCGGCGCCGGCGCCACCCCCCGCCCGCGCCTACGTCGGTTCCCGGCCGCCCACCTACGACCCCGAGCCCACCGCGCTGCCCGCCGCCGATCCCGAGCGGCTGGACGACCTCGTACCGGACACCGTCCTGGACGGCGCCCGGTACGGGGCGTGCACCTTACGGGCGGCCTCCGTGCGCGGGGACTCCGCCCGGTACCGGGGCGAGCCCCGCCGGGACGCCCTGCTCACCGCCCGTTTCGGCAACGGCGAGCACGCGCTGCTGCTCGTCGCCGTCGCGACCGGTGCCCGGACCGCGCCGCTCGCGCATCGCGCCGCCGCCGAGGCCTGCCGGTGGATCGGCAGGGCCGTGGGCCGCAGTCACCCCCGGCTCGTCGAGGACATAAGAGCCGCCCGGCGCGGCGACCTGAAGTCCGGGCTGCAACGGCTCACCGACCGCAGCCTCGGCCGGCTCCGCGCCGGTGCCGCCGAACAGGGGCTCGAACCGGAGGAGTACGCGGCGACTCTGCGCTGCCTGCTCCTGCCCGCCGACCCCGAGTGCCGCACCCGGGTCTTCTTCGGCGTAGGGCCCGGCGGGCTGTTCCGGCTCCGGGACGGGATCTGGCAGGACATCGAACCGCAGGTCAGCGAGGTCAAGGTCAAGGGCGGGCCCGTGGTGGGTTTCGGCTCGCCGCCCTCCGAGACCGCCGAGGGCGACCGCCTCACCATGGACCTCGGCATCCCGACACCCCCGGGCCGGTCCTACGAACCGGCCCCCGAACCACCGCGGGAGCCCTTCCGCTTCCGCACCTCGATAGCCCGTCCGGGTGACACCCTGCTGATGTGCGGCCCCGGGTTCGCCGAACCCCTGCGCGGCGAGGAGGAACTGCGCGCCCACCTGGCCGGCCGGTGGTCCCGCCCCGAACCGCCCGGCCTCGCCGCGTTCCTGGCCGACACCCAGGTGCGGGTCAAGGGTTACGCCGACGACCGTACGGCTGTGGCCGTCTGGGAGGCGTGAGCGTCCGCCATGTGAATTCATGGATTCCATGGCCAAACAGAACGTCGCGGAACAGTTCGTCGACATCCTCACCCGCGCGGGCGTCAAACGCCTGTACGGGGTGGTCGGCGACAGCCTCAACCCCGTCGTCGACGCCGTCCGCCGTAACCCCGCCATCGACTGGATCCACGTCCGGCACGAGGAGACCGCCGCCTTCGCCGCCGGCGCGGAGGCGCAGATCACCGGGCGGCTCGCCGCCTGCGCGGGCTCCTGCGGGCCCGGCAATCTGCACCTCATCAACGGCCTGTTCGACGCCAACCGTTCCATGGCGCCGGTCCTCGCCCTGGCCTCCCACATCCCGTCCAGCGAGATCGGGCTCGGCTACTTCCAGGAGACCCACCCCGACCAGCTGTTCCGGGAGTGCAGCCAGTACTGCGAGCTGATCTCCAGCCCGCGGCAGATGCCCCGGCTGCTGCAGACCGCCATCCAGCACGCCATCGGCCGCTCCGGTGTCGCCGTCGTCTCCATGCCCGGCGACATCGCCGACCAGCCCGCACCGGAGCAGGCCGCGACGTCCGCCCTCGTCCCCGCCCGGCCGACCGTCCGCCCCGGCGACGCCGAGATCGACCGGCTGGTCGACATGATCGACGCGGCCGAGAAGGTCACCCTCTTCTGCGGCAGCGGCACCAAGGGCGCACACGCCGAGGTCATGGAACTCGCCCAGCGCATCAAGTCCCCCGTGGGCCACGCCCTCAGAGGCAAGGAGTGGATCCAGTACAACAATCCCTTCGACGTCGGAATGAGCGGTCTGCTCGGATACGGCGCCGCCTACGAGGCCACCCACGAGTGCGACCTGCTGATCCTCCTCGGCACCGACTTCCCCTACAACGCCTTCCTCCCCGACGACATCCCGATCGTCCAGGTCGACATCCGGCCCGAGAACCTCGGCCGCCGCTCACGCCTGGACCTCGCGGTATGGGGTGACGTACGGGAGACGCTGCGCTGTCTGATCCCCCGGGTCCGCGTCAAGGACGACCGGCGCTTCCTCGACCGGATGCTGAAGAAGCACGCGGAGGCGCTGGAGGGGGTGGTGAAGGCGTACACGCGCAAAGTGGAGAAGCATGTGCCGATCCACCCCGAGTACGCGGCCTACGTCCTCGACGAACTCGCCGACGACGACGCCGTCTTCACCGTCGACACCGGCATGTGCAACGTCTGGGCCGCCCGCTACATCTCGCCCAACGGCCGCCGCCGGGTGATCGGTTCCTTCTCCCACGGCTCGATGGCGAACGCGCTGCCCATGGCGATCGGGGCGCAGTTCACCGACCGGAGCCGTCAGGTCGTGTCGATGTCCGGCGACGGCGGATTCGCCATGCTCATGGGCGACTTCCTCACCCTCGTCCAGCACGACCTGCCGGTGAAGGTGATCCTCTTCAACAACTCCTCCCTCAGCATGGTCGAGCTGGAGATGCTGGTCGCCGGGCTGCCGTCCCACGGCACCGCCAACAAGAACCCGGACTTCGCCGCCGTCGCCCGGGCCTGCGGCGCCTTCGGACTCCGGGTGGAGAAGCCCAAGGACCTCGCCGGGGCCCTGAAGTCCGCGTTCAAGCACAAGGGCCCGGCCCTCGTCGACATCGTCACCGACCCCAACGCCCTGTCCATCCCACCCAAGATCAGCCGCGACATGGTCACCGGCTTCGCTCTCTCCGCCTCCAAGATCGTCCTCGACGGCGGAGTAGGCCGCATGCTCCAGATGGCCCGCTCCAATTTGCGCAACGTGCCCCGGCCTTAGGGCCTGTCGTCCCGCTCACCGGTGCTGACAAGGCGCCGGCGATTCCCGCAGGCTGATCCAAACGAAAGGCCTTAGGAGTCCTCACGCAGACGCCAGCGGCGGTTCAGGGTGTCGTACTCGTAGTGGGGGAGGCCGGTGATGGCGGATGTGCGGAAGGGGCGGCCGCGGTCGTCGATGCGGACGGTGCCGGTGCGGCCCTGGGAGGACCAGTCCAGCTCCAGATACCAGCGGCAGTCGCAGGTGCCGGTGCGGGCGGTGACCAGCAGTACCTCCGGCTCCTTGGAGGAGACCCGGTAGGGCAGGCGCACGGCCGGGATCGGGGTGCCCGCGTCGTTCCCGGCGACCGCGCGGGCGATGGGCCGGTCCTTGTCGAGGTCCACGTCGAAGTAGCGGGGCGTCAGCGCGCCGCCGCAGCCCTGGTCCATGCCGTACGCGTTGCCCGCCACCGGCTTGGACCGGCCGGCGACACGGACCCGCAGCGCGGTCAGCACGACCGCCGCCTCGGACTTGCCCTGGACGGACACCTCCACCCGCGTTTTCCCGCCGTGCACCGCTCCCTGCGCGGCCGCCCAGGCGGGGGCGTCCTGCGCGGCGGGCGGCGGCGGGACCTTGGCCGGTGGCTTGCCGATGACGTAGTCGTGCCCGCAGCCGCCCTCCCACACATGGGAGTCGAGGGTCCAGACGAGCGGCGGGCCGGCCGTGTCCGCGCCGGGTGCGTTCGGGGCGGCCCCGCCGTCCTTGGAGCCGGGGGAGGAGGGCTTGGCACCTGAGCCGCGCTCGCCGTCCTTGGTGTCCGGGTCGGCGGAGGAGTTCTTGGTGGGGGAGCCGGAGGCCGGTGAGGAGGGCGATTCCGGCCGGCCGCGCTGTGGGCCGGTCGCAACGCCGCCGGTCGTCGGCTCACCGGTGGCCTGGACGTCCTGGGAGGCCGGGCGCTTTCCGGAGTCGGGCAGCGCGGACAGGCTGCCCACCACGGCGAGCACGGCGCAGGCGGCGGCGACGAGGATGCGCTTGCGGCGGTACCAGCGTCGTCCGGGAGCGGTGCCGGCCGGCGATGCGGGAGCCTCCGACGGCGGGCGGCGGGTGGCGGGGGTGAGAGGGCCGCGCACCACACCGCCGTCCAGGACGTGTCCGGTGTCCTTCGCGGTGTGGGGGGTTGGTGCGTCGGAGGCAGATGCGTCTGCGGGGTCGGTAGTGGAGATTTCGGGGCCCGCTGGGGGACGGGTGCTCGTCTGCTCTGAGGGGGCGTCGGGTGCCGGCTCCGGGCGGTCCGTTGCCTCCTCCGCCAGGTCGGTTGCCTCCTCCGCCAGGTCGGTTGCCCTCTCCGCTCGGTCCGTGGCCGGTGCGTCTGCCTCCGGCGCAGCGTGGGCCGGCCCGCCGGCCGGTTTCGACTCCGTGTCCGGGCGCTGTCGGTCGTTCGCCTCGGCCGTGTCCGCACCGCCCGAACCTTGCGGAGCGGCGGTCGCCGACCTGCCGTTGCCCCGGGGGCGCCGGCGGGCCGCCGTGGCCTGGAGCCAGCGGCGGTGGAGTTCGAGGCGTTCCTCGGCGCTCGCCCCGCACAGCGCGGCGAAGCGTTCGATGGGGGCGAAGTCGACGGGGACCGCCTCGCCGGAGCAGTAGCGGTGCAGGGTGGAGGTGTTCATGCCGAGGCGGCGGGCCAGCGAGCCGTAGCTGCGGTCCGTCCGTTCCTTCAGCTCCCGGAGCAGCGCCGCGAAGCCGGCCACCTCGTCCTGGCCGCCGCCCTGTGCCGACACCGTCACCCTGCCTCTCGTCGCCTCATGTTCACTCGTTCGCGGGGCCTCAGCGCCTGGGACGGCATCCCAGGCACCCCATATATCTGCACGTCAGACGGGCTGGGATGGTTCCATGCCCGCCGGAACGCCACCGGTGCTTGCACCGGCCGCACGGGACGTCCGATGCTCATGGCACCGGACCGCACCGCACCGGCGGCCGCCGGACGGACCATCCGGTCCGTCGCGGTGCCCCCGGCCCGCGCACCACGGGGACCCTACGGTCCCCGCACCTCGCGCCGCGGTCATTTCCATCCATCCACGCACTCCGTACGGGGACACGTATGACCAACCGCAACCGGGCCAGGGCTCTCGCCACCGTTGCCGTCGCGGCGCTCGCCGCCGGTGCCGCGCTCACCGCGCTGACCGCACCGGCCGGAGCCGCCTCGGCCAAGAGCAAGGAGCCGCGGTTCCTCTCGGCGTCCCAGCTGCCGCCGCACCCGTCCTCCGGCTGGACCGCCGGCCCCGTCACCGACGGCTTCCCCGAGCAGCTCGCCTACTGCCTGGGCGAGGGCGTGCCCGCCTACGACTACCGGCACCGCCTCTTCCACACCGACCTCGACACCCAGGCCGTGCAGGTCACCACCGTCACCGGCTCGGCCGCCAAGGGCAAGGCGCTTGCCGACCGCCTGGCCAAGGAGATCCGCACCTGCGCGGACCGGCTGGAGCGGCAGTACCCGGACATCGAGGCCGAGGGCCGCTACTACGGCGCGCTGAAGGTCGAGGAGGGCGCCAAGGTCTACGGCCTGCAGACGAAGAGCTCCTACGGCGCCATGGACATCAACCTGCTGTCCGTCGGCCGGGACGGACGGACCGTGACGATCGTCGGCTGGGGCCAGATGGGCGACTTCGGGGACGCGCCGGTGGCCGCCTTCAAGAAGACGACGAAGACCGCCGTCAACAAGCTCTACTGACGAGCTCCACCGACCCGCACACCCCCCCCCACCACCACCACGAGAAGCCGGGGCCGTCCTCCCGCCACGGGGGTCGGGAGGACGACCCCGCGCAGACCGGTCGCCGTCGCACTTCGGCCAACAACCGGCCGTGAGCACCCGGACATGCGTGCCCTCCTGCCGACGGGGCATGGATTCCCGTGTACGTGTTCGAGACGCCGGGGGAGCCGAACGGCACACGGACGGGGGGTCATGACGAGTCAGGTGCGAGAGGGCAGGCCCGGCACGGGCGGATCCTCGGTGAGAAAGGGGCAGGACCAGCCCGGTGGAAGGCGGGGCCCGGCGGCCCAGCTCCGGCGCAGACTGGGGTGCGCCGACTTGAGGGCGGTGCCGGAGTCCCGCCGGGCGCTGCGCGAGCTGCTGCGGCACTGGGGCCGGCCCGGCCGCTCGGAGATCGCGGAGCTGCTCACCAGCGAGCTGGTCACCAACGCCCTGGTGCACACCGACCGCGAGGCGGTCCTGACGGCCACCGTCGGGCCGCGCCGACTGCGCGTGGAGGTGCGGGACTTCGTGGCACGCGAGCCCCGGCCGTGCGTACCGGGCGCCGGCGACGGTACGCACGGCCGGGGCCTCGTTCTGCTGGAGTCCCTGGCCGATCAGTGGGGGGTACGGCCGCACGCCGTGGGCAAGGCCGTCTGGTTCGAACTCGGCGCCGACGCCGCCTGAGACGCGGGCCGTACGGGACGGAGCAGGGCCGTACGGGACGGAGCAGGGCCGTACGGGACGGAGCAGGGATGCGCGCGCACAGAGATGCGGAACGCGAACCCGCGGTGCGCGGACGTGGTCAGCCGAACTGCTGCTCCAGGTCCTTGAGTTTGCGCTCCAGGGAGTCCAGCCGCGGCAGCGCCTGTGTGTCGTCCTCCGCCGTCAGATCCACGGTCACCGCGTCAGTGGTGCCGCGCACCGGCTGGAGGGAGGGCCGCGTGCGCATGGGCAGGGGCTCCGGCGCGGATATGGCAGGCTCCGCCGTGACCACCTCGTCGTCGCGCTCCACGGTCGCGGTCGCCGTCTCCAGCTGACGCCCGCCGCGGCCCACGAAACCCCGGTGCCCGCGGCTGATGGCCTTCAGCTGGGCCCGCTCCACCCGCTCCTGCTCCCGCCTGCGCCGGCGGGCGTCCTGCTTCTGCCGCTGGTCCTCGCGGACCTCCTCGACCGCCTCGTCGAGACTGCGCACGCCTTCCAGCAGCATCAGCGACCAGGCCCGGTAGGTCTCCCGGGGAGCCCGCAGCCAGCGCACGATACGGATCTGCGGCAAGGGACGCGGCACCAGGCCCTGTTCGCGCAGGGCCGCCCGCCGGGTCTGCTTCAGCGCACGGTCGAACAGCACCGCCGCCGACAGCGACATGCCCGCGAAGAAGTGCGGGGCGCCCGCGTGCCCGGCACCGCGGGGCGCGTGCACCCAGTTGAACCAGGCCGCCGCGAACGCGAACGTCCACACGAGTATGCGGGAGCCGAGCGCCGCGTCGCCGTGGCTGGCCTCGCGCACGGCGAGCACCGAGCAGAACATGGCCGCTCCGTCCAGGCCGAAGGGGACGAGGTACTGCCAGCCGCCCGACAGGCCGAGGTTCTGTTCACCGAAGCCGACCAGGCCGTGGAAGGAGAGCGCCGCGGCCACTGCCGCACAGCAGAACAGCAGGACATAGGAGACGGTGCCGTAGATGGCCTCCTTGCGCCTGCGGCGCTCCTCGCTGCGCTCCCACGAGTCGTCCACGCTCGTGTCCTTGACCGAGGAGCGCTTGCCGCGCGCCAGCACCGCCACCGCCGCCAGCATGCCCAGGAGCAGCACGGCGCCCGGAAGCAGCCAGTTCAGCGATATGTCGGTCAGTCTCATCTAGGGGTCCCTTGCATTGGGATAGGGCGTAACGCCCGTCATAGTGGCCCAATCCCCACAGCTCTCAGGGGGTTTCGGGGCAACAGGCCGCCAAGGAGGGGCAAGGGGCCGTCCCAGACGCCTCGAGACTCGAACTCCCGCTTGAACTACGGCAGTTGCGTTCGAATAACTGTGACCGTACGAGTGGTTCGTGCGGCGGGTGGTTGCGGTGGGCGCGGTGATGCGGGAAGCCGTCCGGAGGGTCAGCCGGCCTTCGCCAGCTCCCGTGGCGCCGTCCGCTGGGTCGCACAGGTGCGCGGGCAGGTGGCGCACACCTCGTCGGGGCGCAGCGTGTAGAACATGCAGCAGCTCACCCGGTCGCGGGTGTGCGCGGGCTCACCCGCCGGACCGGTCGTGGGGCGGAAGGCCGCGGCACCCACGTACGGCTTGGTCGTGCCCGGCAGCAGCAACTCCAGCTCGCGCCTCGCCCGCTCCTCCTCGCCGAGCAGCCGGGCCACGTACCACAGGCTCTCCACGACCTCGTCGGTCGCCATGCCCCACAGGGCCCGGCCGCGCCGCCGCATCCGGGGGCCGAAACCGGTCAGGACGGGTTCGAGGTGCTCGGAGACCGCCGCCCGCACCTCGGCGCGCAGCGCGTCCTCGTCCGGGACGACGCGGGCGCCGGGCAGGTCCGCGGCCGGATCGCCGGGCAGGCAGGCGAAGCCGGCCGGGCGCACCGCCATGCGGCCGACGGCGAGGCCGGGTGCGGTGCGGTCGAAGGAGACATGCGTCACGGGGTAGCGCGGCACCCGGCGCAGCAGGAACCACGGCACGGTGATCAGCAGGCAGGCGGGCCAGGCGTAGCGGTGCAGTCCGAAGCCGGCCACCACGTCGGGGCGGGCCCGCATGCCGTAGTCGCGCCGCACCTGGCTGTCGTCCCAGCGCAGAAACCTCTCCAGGCCCGCACCGCCCTCGGCGAGCTCGGACGCGGAGACCCAGTCGCCGCCGGCCGGCGCCTCCTCGCCCGCACGGAGCTCGGTGACGGCGAGGGCCGGGAAGGCCGCGGCCAGGCGGTCATAGGCGTCCGCGACGGCCGAACCGGGCACAGGCATGGGACCACCCATTCACATGTCGTGGGACCGAGTCGTTGCACGAGCCGGACAAGGTAAGGCTCACCTTACCCAAACTCGGTGAGATGTGAACCGGCGGGCCGGTCGCTTAGGGTGCTTGACGGACGGACAGCAACCCGCCGTAATGACCCCAAGTACCGACACGTCCGCCGCCCAGTCCATTCCATCGCCTACTCCGTCGCCGTCAGGAGGACCCCGTGAAGCAGGGCACCCAGGGCTCCGCCGAGCCCGGCATACGCCGCGCGCGGGTGCCCGCCCAGCCGGGACGCGAGGATGTTGACCGGGCCTGCCGGCAGCGCGGGCCCGAACGCCGGACCGAGCCGCCGCAGTCGGCCGGACCCGGCCACGACACGGCGGTACGCGGCGAGCACACCCACAGCGAACCGGCACCGGTGCGGCCCGCCCGGCCCGCGGTGCAGCGCACCTCGGTCCGGGAGCAGATCCTCACCGCGCTGCGCACCGCGCTGGTGAGCGGGGAGCTGCGGCCCGGCGAGGTGTACTCGGCGCCCGCGCTCGGCGAGCGGTTCGGCGTCTCCGCGACACCCGTGCGCGAGGCCATGCAGCAGCTCGCGCTCGAGGGCGCGGTCGAGGTCGTCCCGAACCGGGGCTTCCGGGTCGTCGAGCGGGACCGCCGGGAGCTGGCCGAGCTGGCGGAGGTCCGGGCGCTGATCGAGGTCCCGGTGATGCTGCGGCTGGCCCGCACCGTCCCGGCCGAGCGGTGGGCCGAGCTACGGCCCCTCGCCGAGGCGACGGTCCGCGCGGCCTGCTCCGGCTGCCGGGCGACCTACGCGGAGACCGACCGCGCCTTCCACCGCGCGGTGCTGTCCCTCGCCTGCAACGACCAGCTGGTCCGCATCGCCGAGGACCTGCACCGCCGCGCCCAGTGGCCCCTGGTCGGCACCGCCCCCGGCGCCCACAGCCGCGCCGACCTCATAGCCGACGCGCACGAACACACGGCCCTGCTCGACGCCCTGATCGCCGGCGACGCCGACCTCATACGGGCCTTGGTGGAAGAACACTTCACCGGCGCCCGCTGACGTCACCTGACAACTCCGGCCGGCTGCAACTCCCTCAGGGGGCGCGGGAACCTGCGGCACGACTCGACCCCGCCCGGCCGCAACTCCCTCAGGGGCGCGGGGAACTGCGCGAGCAACCCCCACGCACCCGCACGCGGTCCCTCACCGGAACCACCCCCTACGCGCTCGCCGCCCCCTCCGCCGGAGGCACCCGCGCCGGCGATGACGCACGTCCCAACTGCCCCGCCAGCCACGTCGGCACACCCCCCAGCAGCCGGAACAACCGCCGCGCCTCCTCCCGCAACCTGGACGCCTCCGGCTCCTCCTCCGTCTCCGCCAGCGACACCAGCGCCGGCGCCGTCCCGACCAGGTACCCGAGCTCCTCCCGGATCCGCAGCGACTCCGCGAACCCGTGCCGCGCCTCCGCCAACTCCCCCTCCCGCAACGCCAGCCCCGCAAGGTGCCGCCAGGTGGCCGACAGCAGCAGCGGGTCCGCATGCGCCGCAGCCCCCGCGTGCGCCCGGCGGTACGCCGCCCGCGCCGCCTGCGGCGACCGCGTCAGGTTCTCGGCGATCAGCCCCCGCCGGAAGTCCAGCAGCGCCCTCCCCGCCGCCTCCGGCGCGATCAGCGCCGCCGCCCTGCCGAGTGCCGCCCGCGCCTCGTCGGCCCGGTCGCGGACCTGGAACAGGGTCGCCGCATAGGCCAAGTATCCGCGTTCACAAGCGGCTGCCCCCCGCTCGTCGTCGGTGTGGGCCATCGCCTCCGCCGTGCGCAGCGCGTCCTCCGCCTCCTCCCAGCCGGCCTCGGTGTACAGGCACCGTTCCACCAGCAGGGACGCCCGCTGCAGGGCGGCGGCCGGAGTGGTCGGCGTGATCATGGCGGCGGCGTCGGCCCAGCAGGCGCGCGAGCGCAGCCGCCATACCGCGGTCTGGAGGGGATCGTCACCGGCGGTCGTTCCGTTACCAGACATGGCGGTATGCGCCACGTTGCCCTCCCCGAGCACGCCATCGAGCTGTTGAGTGGTGGCCGCATCTCAGCACGAACAACGTGGCTCGGCCAAGAGGGTGGGTGAAGGATTTCACAAAGTCGTGGGGCGAGAACCCGGAACGCGGAAGCGGGCCGGGTGGCGCGCTGGATCACTCGCGCCCCTCGGCCCGCCCCTGCCCCGCGAACTCCCCCCTCAGCAGGGCCTGACCGGGATGTCCCCCGCGTCCAGACAGCCGTTGCAGACCCAGCCGTACTTCGCCGACGCCGTACGGACGCAGGTGAAGCCGTCGGTCGTGCACCACACGTCGGGCCGCCTGCGGGATGCCGCCGCGGGACTGCAGAAACATGGCAGGCGGAACCGCCCCGCGCCTCAGCTCATCCGCAGCGCCAGGAAGAAGTCCAGCTTGTCCTCCAGCCGGGACAGGTCACGTCCCGTCAGCTGCTCGATCCGGCCCACCCGGTACCGCAGCGTGTTGACATGCAGGTGCAGCCGTGAGGCGCACCGGGTCCAGGAGCCGTCGCAGTCCAGGAACGCCTCCAGCGTGGAGATCAGCTCGGCGCGGTGACGCCGGTCGTACTCGCGCAGCGGGTCCAGCAGCCGGGCGGTGAAGGCCCGGCGCACGTCGTCCGGCACGAAGGGCAGCAGCAGTACGTGGGAGGCCAGTTCCTCGTGGCCCGCCGCGCAGACCCGGCCCGGGCGCGCCGCCGCCACCCGCCGTGCGTGCCGCGCCTCCTCCAGCGCTCCGCGCAGCCCGTCCGCGGAGTGCACGGCGGCGCTCACGCCGAGGGTGAGCCGGCCGACGCCGTCGAGGCCGGCCGACAGCGGGCCCTGCACGGCCTCGAGCAGCGCGTCCGCCGGCATGCCCTGCTCCGTGCCGTCGTGCCCGCTGGTCACCGCGGGCAGGGGGACCAGGGCGATCGCCTCCTCGCCGTTGTGCGCGACCGCGATCCGGTCGGAGGGCTCGGGCCCGGTGGCCGCCGGGTCGACCAGGATCTCCTCCAGCAGCGCCTGGGCGACCGGTCCGCCCTCCAGCTCCGCGCCGTCCCACTCCACGCGGGCCACGACCACCTGCCAGTGAGGTGCCGCGCCGAGACCGGGCAGCAGCACGGGCGCCGCCACCCGCAGCCGGGCGGCGATCTCGGCCGGTACCGCGCCCGTCTGCACCAGCTCCAGCACCTCCTGCGCCAGCCGCCGCCGCACCGTGCGGGCGGCGTCCCGGCGGTCGCGCTCCACCGCGATCAGCTGGGTGACCCCGTGCAGCAGATCCAGGCGCTCCTCGGCCCACTCCCCGGCGTCCGTCTCGACCGCCAGCAGCCAGTCCGACAGGAGCGTCTCGCGCACGTCCCGTGCGGGCTGCGGGTCGCGTCCGGTGCTGCGCACCGGGAACAGGCTGTACGTGGTGTGCCCGAGGGTGACCCGGTGCGGTCCGCGCCGCCCGGTGCGGGCGGCCGCCAGCTGTTCCGTCGCCAGCCGTGCGCACACCTCCGGGGGCAGCGCCGGGCCGCCCTCCTTGGCACCGGCGATCAGCCGCCCGGTCGGCGACAGCACCCAGGCGCGCAGGTCCAGGTCGGAGCGGAGCAGGTCGAGCACGACGTCGGGGCCGCCGCCCGCGGGGCCGGAGGTCATCATCCGCCGGTGCCGGTCCACCACGGCCGCCAGGTCCCCGGCCCGCTCGCCCGACACCTGCCGCACCACGTGCTCGGTGATCGTCGCGAACGCCACCGACTCGTGCACCGCGAACAGCGGCAGCCGGTGCCGGGCGCAGGCCACCACCAGGTCGTCCGGGATCTCGTTGAGCTCCGCCTCGCCCGCCGCCAGCGCCGCCACCCCGGACTGCACCAGGATGCGGACGAACGGCTCGGAGTCCGCGGCGTCACGGCGCCAGGCGAGGCCCGTGAGCACCAGTTCCCCGCCCGAGAGGTAGCGGCTGGGGTCGCGGAGGTCGGTGGTCATCACACCGCGCACGGTGCGGTCCAGTTCCTCCTCGCCGCCGAGCAGCTTCAGGCCCAGCGCGTCGGTCTCCAGCAGTGCGCGCAGCCGCATTCTCGTCGCCGCCGTTCCTTGTCTCGATACCTACGATGAAGCGTGAGGGGTCTTCCACGGATCTTCGGATCTTCGGAGCTTCGGCGAGGGCCCGTCGGTGGCTGAGCAGAGGTGCCGGCCGTCTCCTGGACTGTGTCCTCAGTTTTCCGGGGGAAGGTGGGAGGCTACCGCGGCCTCCGTTCATATGAATCTACAAGATAACCCGTCTGGCCAGCCAACTCCTTCATGCTTTCCGTGACTGACCCGTGCGGGCACACGGCGGTGTACTGAGTCCACTCCGAGTGAACTTCACGTGAACGAGCCGGCCCTCACCGCACGCGGAGTGGCTCGATCTGCACGCCCCACCCGAGACGCAACAAGAGAGTCGGTCATGGACTTCCTTCGCCCCGCCAGCTGGGAGGAGGCGCCCGCCGTCAAGGCCGGGCACCCTGCCGCGGTGCCGATCGCGGAGGGTACCGGGTCCGCGATGCCCGCCACCGGCATACCCACCCGGGTCACCAAGGGCGCCAAGGGCGGCATCGGCGGGTCCGCCCTCCGCCCCGACGGCGTCCACGAGGTCACCGGAGAGTTCGCCGACGACCACGCCCCGTACGGGCCGCGCGGCGCCGGCGAGGCCCCCACCCTGTCCTCGGCTCCGGCGATCCCCGCCGCCACCCGCGACGCCACGGGCCCGGAGCCGAGCAGGGCTCCGGTACGACCGGAACATCTCACAGGCACGGTGTAGAGGCTCTCGACACCGCCGCCGATGCGGCCGGCCGCGCCGCTCCTGGACCCTCGACGGCCCGGGACGGCCTGGGAGACCCCCAGGACAGCGGACGGACGCACCGGCACCCCGGCGCCGGAAGCCGCGCGCACGCACGGTCACCGGCGCCGGTTCCGCACAGTTCCTCACACACAGGTGCAGTACCGGGCCGTCCCCCGGGTCTGGCACCTCCCAAATCCCGGCACAGCACGGCGCCGGGTGCCCCTATGAACCTTGGGAGATGGCACCATGACCCAGCAGTCCGTGGAGCCCAGGACCACCGCCGAGGACGCGGGCGCGGGAACCCGCGTCCCGGCCGGACGGTCCTGGCTCGACCGGTACTTCCACATCACGCACAGAGGATCGACGGTCGCACGTGAAGTGCGCGGCGGCATCACCACCTTCATGGCGATGGCCTACATCCTCCTGCTCAACCCGCTGATCCTGTCCGGCGAGGACGCCGCGGGCAACACCCTCGGACAGACCGCGGTGATCACGGCCACCGCGTTCGCCGCCGCCCTCACCACCCTGCTGATGGGATTCATCGGCAAGGTGCCGCTCGCCCTCGCCGCCGGCCTGTCCGTCTCCGGAGTGCTCGCCGGCCAGGTCGCGCCCCAGATGACCTGGCCGCAGGCCATGGGCATGTGCGTGATGTACGGCGTGGTCATCATGCTGCTGGTCGTCACCGGCCTGCGCGAGATGATCATGAACGCGATACCGCTCGCCCTCAAGCACGGCATCACCATGGGCATCGGACTGTTCATCGCCCTGATCGGCCTGGTGAAGGCCGGCTTCGTGCACGAGAACCCGGCCCCCGGCGGCGGCCCCGTCGTGCTCGGCCCCAGCGGCGAACTCGCCGGCTGGCCGGTGCTGCTGTTCGCCGTGACCCTCCTCGCCATCTTCATGCTCCAGGCCCGCGGCGTCCCGGGCGCCATCCTGATCGGCATCGTCGGCGGCACCATCCTCGCCGTCGCCCTCAACGCCTCCGGCGTCATCAACCCCAAGCAGTGGGCCAGCGGAGCGCCCGAACTCCACGGCAGCGCCGTCTCCATGCCCGACTTCTCGATCTTCGGCCAGGTCGAGCTCGGCGGCTGGGGCGAGGTGGGCGCGATGACCGTCGGCATGATCGTCTTCACCCTGGTCCTCGCCGGGTTCTTCGACGCCATGGCCACGATCATCGGCGTCGGCACCGAGGCCAAGCTCGCCGACGACAAGGGCCGCATGCCGGGCCTGTCCAAGGCGCTGTTCATCGACGGCGCGGGCGGCGCGATCGGCGGCGTCTCGGGCGCCTCCGGCCAGACCGTCTTCATCGAGTCGGCGACCGGCGTCGGCGAGGGCGCCCGGACCGGCCTGTCCGCCGTGGTCACCGGACTCTTCTTCGCCGCCTGCCTGTTCTTCACCCCGCTCACCGCGATCGTGCCGGGCGAGGTCGCCGCGGCGGCGCTGGTGGTGATCGGCGCCATGATGATGATGAACGCCCGGCACGTCGACTGGGCCGACCGCGCCACGGCCATCCCGGTCTTCCTCACGGTCGTCCTGATGCCGTTCACCTACACCATCACCACGGGCGTGGCCGCGGGTGTCATCTCCTACGTCGCCATCAAGGTCGCCCAGGGCAAGGCGCGGGAGATCGGTGCGTTCATGTGGGGGCTCACCGCGATCTTCCTGATCTACTTCGCGCTCAACCCCATCGAGGGCTGGCTCGGCGTCCACTGACCGGCCGGCCCGCCCGCCGTGCCCACCGCCGCCGCCCAGGGGAGGCGGCGGCGGTGGTACGGACCGCCGGCCTCAGGAGGCCCGGGTGATGGCGGCGATGGCCCCGCCCACCTCGTCCAGCAGGCTTCTGAGCGCATCCGCCAGAAGGTCCTGGTGCCGTGGGTTCTGGCGGGTTGCCAGCGTCTGGGAACGCAGCACCGGGTTGACCAGGAACTGGTGCAGCGGCTTCGCCGCCGTTGCCACGTCGTGCAGCAGATCCCTGACGCGGCCCAGGCCCCCCTCGCCGCCCGGCGCCCACATGAGCGCCGCCATCTGGGCCCGGGTCAGATCGGTCCGGAGCTTGTGTGCCCTGCGCAGCACGAACAGCACCACGTCCGGCTTGAGATCGCTGAATGCCAGGCTGGACACCTGCTGCGCAGGCCGATCGAAAGTGCTCCAGATCTCCTTCAGCACCTCCGCGACGGCCCCCGCACCGCCGGTGGGATCGGGGGTCGCGGCGGGCGGGGACACGGCGACGGCTCCCGGCCCGGTCCGCTGCGAGACCACCGAGGCCTTGGAGGGCGCGACACCGGGGCGGGAGGTCTCCTCCAGTGCACTCCCTTCCGGCCCGTCCGGGATCACCACTTCGGGGGATCCGGGACGCTCCCCACCCGCGAGATCCACGTACGCCCCGCACGCGTGCGCCGCGAGCCGGAAGAACCACGAGCGGTCGCGGTCCGGGTACCGCTCGCGCGCGGTGAACATCAAGGCACACGCCTGCAGCGCCAGGAACCACTGAGCACGCCACGCCTGGGTGACGCGCCGGGTGGCGGCCCACTCGGTCAGCTCCGTGCGCACCCGGACGACCAGCTCGGCCAGCCCCTGCGGAATCAGCAGCCCGTCGCACCGGGACTCCGGCTCCGCGCCGGTGCCGGTGAGCGCGCCCAGCAGCTCGGCGCGGGCCTCCTCGGACAGATGAGGCAGGTAATGGCCGGCGATCAGGCAGAGCAGCAGGTGCACGGGGTCACGCGCCAGCAGCGCACCCTCGCTGAACCGGGACAGGTCGATGAGCCAGTAGTCGTCCTCCGGGGCGTCGTCGCGCACCGGCACCATGATGTTGCCCGGATGCAGGTCACCATGGCCCCTGCCCCGGGCGGCGAACTTGACCGGCAGCCGGACGAGCGGTGAACCGCCGCCCAGCGCCAGGGGATTGGGCAGCACGGGGCCTTGGCCCTCCGCCGCGAACCAGACGCAGTCGTGCACCCCGTCACCGAAGTGACTCCTGACCCAGGTGTGCAGCGGGCTGTCGTCCTTGCAGCGCGCACCGAGGAGCTCCTGCACGAAGGCGGCGGCCGTCAGGCCCTGGTCGATCTCCGGATCCCCGGGATTCCAGCCGCTCAGCAGCCCCTTGACGATCTGCGCCGCCGGCCCGGGCAGGCGTGCGCTGCGGCCGAGCGCGGCGAGCGTGACCGTCGGGTCCTTCCCGTCCCCGGCGGGCTCCTGGAACATGACCCAGTACTCGCCCAGTCTCCAGTGCCTGCCCGCCAGTCCGACCAGGTGCCGGTCGACGAAGGCCGCGTTGCCCGGGAAGCGGCTGCGCAGCGCGGCCTTGTGGTTACGCGGTTCGGCCTGTGCGTCCGGAGAGGGAGCCACCAGCTTGATGATGCGCATGCCCCCGGTCTGCTCCTGGTCCAGCTCCCGGAGGAAGGCCGACACCAGCTTGCCGCCGCTCTGCCCGGTCTCCAGCAGCTCCGGGTGCACCAGCTCGAGTTCGTTGGCGTCCAGCCAGTCGGCGAGGGCCCGGTCCACCTCGGGAATGCCGAAGACCCGTAAGACGTGGGGGGACTGGGACGGGAAACGTTCCATGGTCCCAGTATGACCGGAGTGCCTTCATGGTCCGGATCTGTGTCGGGCGCCGGCCCGCGGATGTGATATTCCATCCCGTTGGGACGGCAGAGGGGGGTCAACGTGGCACGGCTCGGGGGAAGTCGGCGCACGCGCCGTGCGCTCCGCTCCGGCGAGATCGACGCCGGAACGCTGCGCGACCTCATCACGGAACGCGGCACGGACGACGGGCAGCCGGCCCAGCGTTACGAGGGGTTGCGAGTCACCGGCGCGCTGCGTCTGGACCGCCGCCGCATCGCCACCGCGCTCTCCCTCGTCAACTGCGTGTTCGAGGAGCCGGTCGACCTGACCGGACTCACCGTCCCCTCGCTGGACCTCTCCGGCTCCACCCTCCCCGGCCTGCGAGCCGACCGCCTCACCGTCGACGGCGAACTCCGCCTGGCCGACACGAGAGTGGGCGACGGCACCGGCGACCCGCGCCCGATGGCCGACCCGACCGACTCCCGCACCGGGCGACGCGCACCGCGCCGCCTGTACGAGGACTCGGCCACCGCCGCCGTACGCCTGACCGACGCGCACATCGCGGGCAACCTCGTCGTCGAAGGGCTCACCGTCGCCGACCACAGCTCCTGGTCCCTGCTCGCGCCCCGTCTCACCGTGGAGGGCTCGCTCCACGGCCGCGGCCTGATGGCCAACGGCGCCCTCTACCTGCGCGACGCCCGCGTCACCCACGCGGTCAACCTGCACGCCGCCGACGTGGGCGGCATCGACGCCACCGGCATCGTCTGCTCCGGCTTCTACGCCGACTGGGGCTTCCGCAGCACCGGCCAGGTGCTGCTGCGCGCGGCCGAGGTCGCCGGGGTCGTCACCTTCCACGACGCCGTCCTGGCCGCGCCCGCCGGCTCCCTGCTGTGCGGCCGGCTCCGCGTCCCGCGCCTGAGACTGGACCTGCGCGAACCGCCCGCCGGCAAGGTGGTGCTGCAGGACGCCGCCGTCGACGTCCTGGTGGACTCCGAGGCCACCTGGCCCGCCCCCGGCGGCCTCTCCCTGGAGGGCTTCACCTACCAGCGCCTGGAGACCGAGCGGCCCGTCGACCTCCGTGCCCGCATCGCCTGGCTCACCCGCGACCCCCGGGCCGGCGCCCGCGCCTTCGAGCAGCTCGCGAGGTCCTACGAGAGCGGGGGCGACGAACGCTCGGCCCGCGCCGTACGGCACGCCAAGGAGCGCCACCTCAGCCGCAACGACCGCCTCACCGGCCGGCTCTGGGGCCTGGTGCAGGACGTGCTCTTCGGCTACGGCTACGCGCCCCGGCGGGCCTGCTGTGGCTGCTGTCCCTCGTGGCCCTGGGCTCCGCCTGGTTCGCCACCCATCCGGCGCGCCCGGTCGGCGGCGACTCCAAACGCGCCTGGGACCCCGTCCTCTACAGCCTGGACCTGCTCATCCCCGTCGCGAGCCTCGGCCACCGCGGTGCCTGGGACCCGACGGGCCCGAGCAAGGCCGTCGCCCTCCTCCTGGTCGTCTCCGGCTGGGTCCTGGCCACGGCCGTCATCGCCGGTGCCCGCAGGGTGCTGGGCCGGGGCTGACCTTTCGCGCACAAGCCGCCACAGATCGGGCGGCAGCCGGTACGCTCGACGCGGCCCCGTCCACCCGTGGTGCATGAGGCGGTGCCGGCCTGCGTACGAGGACGCGGCATTGCCGACGAGCGGGACCCGAGGTACTTCATGGCGCACGACGACTACTGGGTGGCCGTATCCCGGGAGGGAGCCCTGCTCGGTGGCGGCTTCTTCGTGACCGGATCCCATGTGCTCACCTCCGCCGCCTGCGTGCCGGGACTGGAGGTGCGGGACCCGGTCGACGTGTACACCGCGCGGGGACTGCAGCTGTCGGCCATGGTGTACGAGCTGGCGCAGGACGTCGGCCTCGCCCTGATCAGTGTCCTGTCGGACCCCGGAGCCGACCACGGGGCGCCGCAGGCCGACAGCGCCGCCAAGGGCGACCCGTGGTACGCCCCCTACCGTCCCGGCCCCGCCCGGGCCGCCCTGCGCGGCACGGTGGACGCGGTCGTCGCGGACACGCGGGGTGGGCGCCCGCTGTGTCTCGTCCAGCTCGCGGGCGACCAGCCGCTGGACGACTGCGAGGGGTACGCGGGAGGACCAGTCGAGCGGCGGACGGCAGGGCACGAACCGGCCGTCTTCGGCATACTCCTGGACGCCGAGGCCTCCGGCCGGCTGAGCGGGGCCGGTGAGGGCACCTTGACCGCCGGCATGCTCAGCAGCGCGTTCAAGCTCTTCGAGAAGCTGTCGGCCGATTACCTGATGGGGCTGCTGACCGAGGGGCTCCCCACGGCGCCCGCGTCCGACGGAGCACCCGGAACCGGCATCGCCCGCGCCTCCGACACCATGTCCGCCCCCGACACCGTGTCCGCGCCTCACACCGTGTCCGCATCCGTGTCCGCGCCCGAATCCGCCGCCGCACCCGCTCCTCCCGACCCGGCCGGTCCCCTGCGGGAGAGGCAGCTCAAGGTGCGGGAGGTGTTCGAGACGGGCCGGTTCGTGGCCCGTGAGATGGACGCCCTGGCCGCCGACGTCCCCCACCTGGCACGGGACTTGGAGCCGTACTACATGCGCCTGGCGAGCGAGGTCTGCGACGAGGCGTCCGTGTCATGTGGGGAGAGCAGGACGGTGATTGACTCCTTCGGCGCAGCGGCACGGTGCGCGGAGGAGGCACTGCGCGATCCCGGCGGCCTCCGCTTCGCGCATGTGCCGAGTCTCGTCGCGTTCGTGTCCGGCTTACGGACCGGTGGGGACGGCGGCCCGGCCTGGGACGCCGACGAACTCGCCCAGGGGGTGCGTCTGGACCGGCTCCTGTGGGAACTCGGTCTGCGCGAAGAGGCCAACCGGCTGTTCGACGTGCTCGCGGAGCGCGTCCAGGGCGCCCCGGAGGGCGCCGCGCACGCTCTGGAGCTGCACAACTCCCTGGCCGTGATGGCCATGGTTCTCGGCGTGCCGCACCGGGCGCGGCACCTTCTGCGGACGGTGACGGCCGACGCCGCGGGACTGCTGGGCACCATCACCTGGATCAACCGTGCGGTCGTCGAACTGTCCCTCGGGGACACCGGATCGGCCAGGATCGCCTCACTGGTCGCCCGGGCCCGGCTCGCTGCCCTGGACGCGGAGCGCAGCGCCGAGCCGGACGAGGTCCTCGCCACCGTGGAGCTGCGCCTGGCCGTCCTTGACGGCCACCGTGCGGCCGGGGGCGGAGACCGCCTTCCGGCGCAGCCCGAACCGGTTGCCGCGGGGGTCGATGCGCACCTGGGTCAACTCGCCCACCGCGCAACCACGTTCGTGAGAGAGGCGGGGGAGGACGACCCGCGCGCCTTCCTCTCGGTCGCCGGCTTCGCCCTCGCCCGCATCGCCGCCGCGCTGCGCACCCAGGACCTCGAGGCGCTGACGACGTCCGTGCATGTGCTGGAGGTGGCGTCCCAGCGGCTCTCGGCGATGCTCGGCGCCGACCACCCTCAAGTCCTCGGTGTACGGGCCGACCTCGCGGCCGTGCAGGTGGAGTCCGCCCGGGTGACGCGCTCGGCGGACCGGCTGGAGCGCGCGCTGCTGCGGCTCGCATCCGTCTCCGAACGCCTCGACGCGCGACTCGGCCCCGAACACCCCCGATCGGTGGCGGCACTCACCAACCTGGTCACCGCCCAGGTGGAGTCGGTCCGGGCCACCGGCGAGGCCGAGCGGGCCGTGCGGGCCGAGCGCACGGCCGATGAGCTGGCGGAGCAGGCGCGCCGCGCGGAGAGACGGCTCGGCGAACGGCATCCGGTGACCCGTCTGATGCGTGCCTCCTCACAGACCTGCCGCAGAATCGCCTCGCGCGGCGACGCCCCGTGGAACAGCGGCAGCACGTTGCTGATGACGCTGACCGAGGCACCACACGGCTGGGCGACCGACACCGGGGCCTATCGCTCGTTCGACGAGGCGGTGGAGCGGCTCTCCACCCGCGGGACGGCGCGGGCGTTCGGCGGGCCGCTCGTCCCGGGGCATACGGCGACGCGCATGCGGATGCTGCTCGGCGTCGGCCGGGCCGCGCCGACAGCGGGGCAGATCGTGCCCGGCGCGGTCGCCGCCTTTCGCCCTGAGGGCGTGGTGCTGTCGCTGGACCACGGCACGGGTTTCGTCCCCGCCTCGGAGCTGTCGCTCCGAGGCGGGGCATGCCGACTGGCGGCGGGCCAGCACGTCGAGGCGATGACCCTGGGCCGCCGGGACGCGGAGGGCCGTGCCGTCATGTCCGTCCGGCGTGCCCGGACCGAGCGCGCCTGGGACAGGCTCGCGCACCTCGAGGGGACGGGCGGCGAGGTGAGCGGAACCGTCATCGAGGCCGTCAGAGGAGGCCTCGTGGTCGATGTGGGCTTACGGGCCTTCCTGCCGGCAGGCCTCGCCGACTGCGGCCAGGGTGCCGGCCTCGGTGATGTGGTCGGGGCGGAGCTGACGGCGAGGATCGGCGAGCTCGACCGGAGGCGTGGCCTGGTGGTGCTCACCCGTCGCGAGCAGGCGGAGCAGGTTCCCACCCGGGGGAGGCGCGATCGGGTGCCGGTCCGGGGCCGGCCGCTGTGGACGGTTCGCGCTGTGAAGGTCTCCCCACAGGGAGTGCTCGTGGAAGAGGCGGATGCTCCGAACCGGCGCGGGCTGATTCTCCGCAGGGAGCTGTCGTGGCTGCACGTCGAGGACCCGGCGGAGTTCGCCGGGGTGGGAGAGATGCTCCGCGTCCGCGTCGTCGGCCGCGACAGCGGCACCGGCCTGTGGCTGCTGTCCCTGCGGGCGGCCCACGACGACCCTTGGCGGGCGTTCACCACCGTGCACCGACCCGGCGAGATCATCGAGGCCACCGTCGTCAAGGCGCTCCCCGACGGAGCCCTCGTCCGCGTAGAGGACGGCATCGATGCCCCGGTCCGCCGCCGCAGTGCGCCCGGCGATCGGGAGGGCACGGCCCGCGACGGCGTCATGACCCCGGACGAGCGGGTCTTCGTCGCCCTCACCGGCATCGGCCACGACCACCAACGCCTGTATTTCTCCTTCGAGGAGGCCGATGCCGTGGGCGTCGAGGAGGGGGAACCGAACCCCGCTCGGTACGGGATGGCCGCGTACTGCGACAGCAGAGGGGAGCTGATGCTCCCGGACGGTTATGACGAGAAGGCGGGTGTCTGGCTGCCGGGCCACGAGGACCAACGCGAGTACTGGGAAGGCATGTTCACCGAGATGACGGAACGCTGCCTCCGGCACCGGGCATGGGTCGCCGAGCGGCGCCGCCGTCGCACATCCGGTACCTAGGGGCTGTCTTTCGGATCTTGCCGCTTCCGGTGGCACAGGGACGGGAAGTAGTCGAGGAGGACCTGGCGGCAGCGGCCGCAGGGTGGGACGACCCCGCGGTCGCGGTCGCCCACGGCGACGACGGTGGTGAGCTCGCAGGCGCCCTGGGCGGCCGCCGTGCCGATGAGGACCAGCTCGGCGCAGGGGCCGCCCGTGAAGTGGTAGGCGTTCACGGCGGTGATGATCCGCCCGTCGGCGGCGCGGGCCGCGGCCGCCATGGTGTGGTTGTCGCCCCGGCAGCGGGTGCGGGCGATGTGCGCCGCGGCCCGGACGAGTTCGTGTCTACGGGGTGGGACTGGGGCTGCGTGGCCAACTCTCTGCTTTCGTACGGGTGTTGTGCCGCGGGCCCCGCTCACGGCTGTCGCAGCAGCCGGTTCACCGTGCGCCCGAACACCTGACGGCCCGCGCGGGCCAGTACCGGGTCCAGTACGCCGGGGACCCCGCGGACGCGGATCTGCTCGCGCCACACTACGCGGGCCCGGCCGCCGGGACCCGGGCGCACCTCCAGCTCGGCCCAGCCCCTGACGACCCGTCCGCGCTTCTCCAGGCGGCACCTGCCGGGGACGTCGCCGTCGGGCGGCTGCCAGAGGGTCACCTCCATGGGGTCGTCGAAGGCGAGCGGGCCGAGCCCCGTACGGGCGACGATGCGGGTGCCCTCGCCGGTCGGCGGGGGAGTGGTGACGGTGACCCGGGTCAGGGAGACCGCTTCGCCGTGCCGGTGCCACCGGGTGAGCCGGCGCCAGGCCTCGTCGAGGGGGAGCGGCACGGTGCGCTGGAGCTGGAATTCGGCCACATGAAGATCTTATGGAATCCGCCCCGGCCTGCGGTCCGACCGGGTCGCCGTCACCCGGTCGGCGCAGTCGCCGGCGCAGAGGTTGCCTCCGGTACGTCGTCGCTCGGGCATGCGTAGGCCGCCTACCCTGCCCGGCGGGCCGTGAGGGCCTCCACCAGCCGGTCGGCACCGTCGGCCGCCCTGCCCTCGCGGAAGGCGTCGCGGGCCTGGCGTGCGGCCACGCGGCCCGAGGTCAGACACCAGTCCCACCAGCGTTCCAGCCGCCGTTCCGTCAGCTCTTCGGCGGGCACCAGGGCGGGCCAGCCGTACACCCGGGCCTGCGCCGTCACCGTCGCTCCGCCCGCCACCGGGTCGATCGCCAGGACCGGTGTGCCGACCCGCAGCGCCAGCACCAGGCCCTGCAACTGGTCGGTGACCACCAGATCGAGCCGCGCCAGCACGGACTGCACCTGCGCGGGCGTCGCGCTCAGATGCCAGTCGCGGGTGTCCAGCCGGGTGTCCAGCTCCAGCCGGGCACAGTCCTTGCCGGCCAGCCAGCGCGTCACCTTCCGGGCGACCTGATCGTGCCGCCGCTGCTCGCCGTACTCCTCCTCGCCGTAGGTGAGGATCACCCCGACCACGGGCCGGGCCGGCACGGCCGGAGCACGGGCCGCCAGATCCTCCGTCGGCTGGACGTCCGGGGCGTCGCGCGCCAGCACCCGGTGGAACCCGCGCACCGCCTCCGCGCCCGGATCGATCACCGAGGCCCCCACCGCGATCCGCACACAGTGCGCGAACCGCCGGTGCAGCTCCTCGATCTGCGGTCCCTCCAGCGGGCCGCACACGAACACCAGGTGCGAGTAGTCGCGCGGCCGCACATCGTCCAGATGCCGGGCCTCGGGCCGGAAGCCAGGGCTCCACGCCACGTCGTACGGGATCCCGGCGCCCCGCAGCACCTCCTCCACCCGCTGCAGCGCCAGCACGTCCCCGGCGGTCGCCTCCCCGTCCCGGAAGCTGAACCACCCGGTCAGCAGGACCCGCTTCGGTCCCATGAGCTCACTCACCTGCACAATGCCCCCCGAGTGCCCCACCCGCCCCGCCGCAACCGTCCCGCGGGCCACGGACCGCGAGGACCGGAGTGGTGGCGTCCGCGGACCACCGCAAGCCCGACGGCTCCGGCTGGGTGATCCTCGCCGACCCCGAGGGGAACGAGTTCTGCGTCCTGCGCAGCGAGTCGGACCGAGCCGAGCAGGAGCGCCGCACCCAGGGCCGCTGAACCCCGGGGTTGCCCAACCTAGGGCTGCTGAACCTAGGGCTGCCGAGGGGCGGCCTGGGTCCGGGGCTGCTGCCGGGGGCCGGACTGCTCCTGGGGGCGGGACTGCCCTTGCGGGCCGGGCCTTCCCTGCGGACCAGGCCTGCCCTGGGGGCCGGGCTGCCCCTGGGGGCGGCGGCTGGGGAGGGGCTGCTGGGGACGGTGGCCGGCGGGAGGCTGCTGCTGCGGGCGGTGGCCGGCAGGGGGTTGCTGCTGGGGACGGTGATCAGTGGGGGGTTGCTGCTGGGTACGGGGACCGGTGCGGGGTTGTTCCTGAGGGCCGGGACCATTGCCGGGTTGCTCTGAGGGGCGGGGACCGTTGCCGGGTTGTTCCTGGGGGCCGCGCCCGTCGGGGGACTGCTGCTGCGGACCGGGTCCGGCGAAGGGCCGCTCCTGGGGGCCGCGTCGGCCGAAGGGCCGCTCCTGGGGGCCGCGCCCGTCGAAGGGCTGCTGCTCGGGACCGCGACCGGCGGGGGGCTGCTGCTGGGGCTCGTGACCCGCGAAGGGCTGGTGGGGGCGGTGGTGGCCGGAGAGGGCCTCGTGGGCCTCGCGCTGCGTGCGCTCGGCGACCTCTCGGGTCTCGGTGAGGACGTCGCCGAGTTCGCGCACCAGGCTCTCGTAGACGGGCAGGCGGTCGTGGGCCGAGGGAGGGCGTGTCACAGGGCTGGTCCTTCGTGTGGGAGGTCGTTCCGATCATGGGCGCCACCGAGGGCCCTGGAGAGTCAGCGTCCCGCGGCGCCCCGGATGTCACGGGCGTTGCGAGATGTGCCGGAAACGGGCACACGCTCTCCACTTCTCATCACGGCTCTCATTGCGGACGGAACCTGACCGCAAGGGGCGTTAGCGTGCCGGCATGACGCAGACGAAGCGCACCGCCACCCCGGCCGGCGGCCCCGTACTCGGCACCCGCGCCCTCAACCGGGCCACCCTCGCCCGCCAGCTGCTGCTGACCCGCTCACCGATGTCCGCGAAGCAAGCGGTGGAGCATCTCGTCGGACTGCAGGCCCAGGAGGTGAAGCCGCCGTACCACGCGCTCGCGGCCCGCCTGGAGGGCTTCCGGCCCGAGGAGCTGTCCGGGCTGCTGGAGCGCCGCGAGGCGGTGCGCATCGTCACCCTGCGCTCGACCATCCATCTGCACACGCCGGACGACTGCATGGCGCTGCGCCCCCTGGTGCAGCCGGTGCGGGAACGGGAGATCGGCATCTTCCGCAAGGGGCTGGCCGGCGTCGACCTGGAGCGGCTGGCCGTGCTCGCCCGCGCCTTCGTGGAGCAGGAGCCGCGCACCATGAAGCAGCTGCGGGAGATGCTCGGCGACGAGTGGCCGGACGCCGACCCGCAGGCGATCGCCATCGCCGTCCGCTGCACCCTCCCGCTCGTCCAGGTCACCCCGCGCGGGATGTGGGGCCGCAGCGCCCAGGTCGCCCTCACCACCGCCGAGCACTGGCTAAACCGGCCCACGGAGCCGGCCGCCTCGCCCGACACCGTCGTCCTGCGCTACCTGGCCGCCTTCGGGCCGGCCTCGGTGAAGGACATGCAGACCTGGTCGGGGCTGACCCGGATGCGCCCCGTCTTCGAACGGCTCCGCCCGCGGCTGCTCACCTTCCGCGACGAGAACGGGGTCGAGCTGTTCGACCTGCCCGACGCACCCCGCCCCGACCCGGACACCCCGGCGCCGCCGCGCTTCCTGCCCGAGTTCGACAACCTGATGCTCTCCCACGCCGACCGCACCCGGGTGATCCCGCCCGCCGACCACCGCCGCACCTGGCAGGCGAACACCTTCTACTGCCCGCTCCTGGTCGACGGCTTCCTCGCCGGCGTGTGGCGCATCATCGACCAGGACCTCGTCATCGAGCCGTTCCGCGAGCTGTCGAAGGCCCAGCGCACGGAGGTCCTCGAGGAGGGCGCGCGGATGCTGGACACGCTCTACCAGGGGGCCGTCTCGTACGACGTCCGCTTCGGCACGGTGCGCGAGCAGGCGGCGCCCCGGTGACAACGGGGCGAACGGGAACGGCTGCGCCCCGGTGACAACGCGGTCAGCGGAAACGGCTGGGCGGGCCCCTCAGTCCGCCCGCCCCGTGACCGCCACCGACACCCCGAGGCCGATCATCGTGCAGCCGCCCGCGCCGCCGATCAGGGACAGGCGCCGGTCGGAGCGGGCGAACCAGGCGCGGGCGGCCGAGGCGGTCAGCCCCCAGAGGGTGTCCGTGACCAGGGCGATCAGAATGGGCATCAGGCCCAGCACCAGCATCTGCGCGGGCACACGGCCCGCCGAGTGGTCGACGAACTGCGGCAGCACGGCGGCGAAGAACACCACGCCCTTCGGGTTGGTGACCCCGACCAGGATCCCGTCGAGCACCGTCCGCAGATCCCCGCGCGCCGGTCCGCCGCCGGCCGCCGTGATCTGCTCGGCCCTGAGCTTCTTCCGGTGCCGCAGCGCCTGGACACCGAGGTACACCAGATACGCGGCCCCGGCGAACTTCACCGCCAGATAGACCGTCACCGAGCGCTCCACGACCGAGCCGACGCCCAGGGCGACCGCCACGACCAGCAGATAGGAGCCGATGACATTGCCGACGACGGTCGCCAGCGCGGTGCGCCGGCCATGGGCGAGCGCCCGGCCGATCACGAACAGCACGCTCGGCCCGGGTATCACGATCACCAGCAGGGACATCGCCGCGAAGGCGGCGAGGCGTTCCGGGGACACCATGGCTGGGATTGAAACACGGGTCAGGTCGTGAAGGTCAGTGGTCTGCAGCGAATCGGTTCGGCCTGCGAGCAGCGGCCCGCCGGTGTCGCCTCGCTTCATGGTCATCGACGCCTGGCACGCTTAAGCTCGGCGGATGGCCTTGGAATGGGAACAGGTAATCGTCCACGCGCAGGACCCGCAGGCCTTGGGGAAGTGGTGGGCTGAGGCACTCGGCTGGGTCGTCGTCCACTCCTCCGACGATGAGTTCGAGATCCGCCCGGCACCGGACCGCCTGCCGGGGCTGGAGTTCGTCCGCCTCGCCGAACCCAAGAAGGCCAAGAGCCGGCTGCATCTCGACTTCCGTCCCGATGACCAGGAGGCCGAGGTGGCCCGTCTGCTGGCTCATGGCGCACGGCGGGTCGACATCGGCCAGGGTGAGCAGTCGTGGGTCGTGCTGGCGGACCCTGAAGGCAACGAGTTCTGCATCCTCCGCCGGCGCAGCCGATGACACTCCCGCCCCGGACGGCCGTCCGGGTGTCCGGGGCGAGAGCGGCTGATCGAGTGGATGCCCGTCAGGACGGGGCGAGGACGCAGAACTCGTGACCCTCGGGGTCCGTCAGGCAGGTCCATGGGACGTCGCCCTGGCCGACGTCGAGGTCGGCGGCACCGAGGTCCCGCAGCCGGGCCACCTCCGTTTCCTTGTCGTCGCCGGGGTACGGAAGCAGGTCGACATGGACGCGGTCCGGCACGGTCTTCACGCCGGGCGTGCGGAGGAATCTGAAGTACGGCCCGACATCCTTGGCGGAGCGCAGCACCGCGTGCTCGTCGGTCACCTCGTGCACGGTCCAGTCCATCGCCCGGCCCCAGAACCGGGCCATGGCCCTCGGATCGACGCAGTCGACCACGACTGCGTCGATCGGTCCGGTGTCCCGGTGGATCTCCTGAGGCTGAAGCACACAGAACTCGTTGCCCTCGGGGTCGGCGAGCACCGTCCAAGGTGCGGTGCCCTGCCCCACGTCGGCGGGCTTCGCGCCGAGAGCCCGCAGCCGTGCGACCAGCTCCTCGCGATGGGCCGCGGAGCGCGTGGCGAGGTCGAGGTGCACACGGTTCTTCTCGGCCGTCTTGGCCTGCGGGACCGGGACGACATCGATGCCGACGAACTCCGGATGGGGCCAGACCAGGCCGCCTGCGGGCCCGACGTAGGTGGTCACGCCGGGGCTGTAGGCCTGCCAGTCGAGCGCCTCCGCCCAGAACCGGCCGATCGCCTCGGGGGCCAGTGCCTTGATGATCACGTGAGCGGGTCGCAGCGCCATGCCGGCGATGCTACCCACCCCCGTGAGACGGGAATCGACTCTGCGCCGCGCCGCACGTGCCGGCCTGCACGGTGGTTGGTGCTCTGCTGACTGACGAGTGGTCAGTGCTTGAGAGTGAAGGTGAAGTCGTCGGAGAGCTTGCCGTTCAGCCGGACCGCCGAGACCAGTTTCCCGTCCGTGATCAGTTGCTCGACCTTGGTCCGGGACAGGCCGCAGCCCTGGGCGATCAGCCGCGCCGGGCGGACCGGTATCGGTGCCGCGAAGCGGACGGCCACGTCGACCACTTCGCGGTCCAGGCGGTCCGATCCCTCGGTGTCGAGGCGCCAGGCGCCCGACCAGTCGAGCTCGATGCGGTTGCGGCGCCGCAGGACGGGATCCCGGAGCAGCTCGGCCGCCAGGCCGGCGTCGTTGTCATGCAGCCGGTCCAGCAGTTCGGGACGCACGGACCCCCCGGCCATGTGCAGTACACG
>NZ_BAAAGU010000040.1:0-25431 GCF_039524635.1 Streptomyces thermocarboxydovorans
GCACGCACCAGACCCCGCTCACCGGTGCTGACAAGGCGCCGGCGATTCCCGCAGGCTGATCCAAACGAAAGGCCCTAAGAGCGGCTCGGTTGCTAGGCGCTCGCGAGCGAGAGCTTGGCCGCGAAGCCGAGGAACAGCGCGCCCGCGGCCGAGGTGGCCCCCGCCGCCAGCCGCCGCCTGCGGCGGAACGCCTCGGCCAGCCGGGTGCCGCTGAAGATCAGCAGCGAGAGGTAGAGGAAGCTCGCCGTCTGCAGCAACGCGCCCAGCACCACGAAGGAGAGCGCGGGGTAGGGGTAGCCGGGGTCGACGAACTGCACGAAGAAGGAGATCAGGAAGAGGATCGCCTTCGGGTTGAGCAGCGACACGATCAGGGCGCGGCGGTAGGGGTGTTCGTCGGCGGCGGACGTGGCGGCGGGGGACTCCGCCGGCTTCGCGGGCGCGCCCCGCTCCTTCCACATGGCCCACGCCGAGCGCAGCATCCCGTACGCCATCCAGGCGAGGTAGGCGGCTCCGGCGTACTTCACCACCAGGAACAGCAGCGGGGTCGTGCTGAGTACGGAGGCCGCGCCGAGCGCCGCCAGGGTCATCAGCACGGTGTCCCCGGTGAAGACACCGGCCGCCGCCACATAGCCGGTGCGTACGCCTCGGCGGGCGGCCACGGAGAGCACATACAGCGAGTTGGGGCCGGGGAGCAGGACGATCAGGACGAGACCTGCGAGGTAGGTGGGAAGATCGTGCACACCGAACATAGACAGGAGTGTCGCACGGAGACACGACTGTCATCTCCGGCTTTTCGCCAGGTGAGACACCCCGTGCGAGACACCCCATGTGAGACACCCCGTGTGAGACACCGCCGTGGGCGGGCCGGCGGGCGGCTCAGAAGACGTCGCTCGGCTCGTAGGTGCCCCAGACCTCCCGCAGGGCGTTGCAGACCTCGCCGACGGTGGCGCGGGCCTTGAGGGCCTCCTTCATCGGGTACAGGACGTTGTCCTCGCCCTCCGCAGCCTTCTGCAATGCGGTCAGGGCGCCGTCCACCGCCCGCTGGTCGCGTTCGGCGCGCAGCCGGGCGAGGCGTTCGGCTTGCTGGGTTTCGATGGCGGGGTCGACGCGCAGCGGCTCGTAGGGCTCCTCCTCGCCGAGCTGGAAACGGTTGACGCCGACCACGACCCGCTCACCGCTGTCGGTCTGCTGGGCGATCCGGTAGGCGTTCCGCTCGATCTCACTCTTCTGGAACCCGCGCTCGATGGCGTTGACCGCGCCGCCGAGGTCCTCCACCTTCCCCATCAGCTCCACGATCGCCGCCTCCAGATCGTCCGTCATCGACTCCACCACATACGAGCCGGCGAACGGATCCACCGTCGCGGTCACATCCGTCTCATACGCCAGCACCTGCTGGGTACGCAGGGCCAGCCGCGCCGACTTGTCCGTGGGCAGCGCGATCGCCTCGTCGAACGAATTCGTGTGCAGCGACTGCGTCCCACCCAGCACCGCCGCCAGCCCCTGGACGGCGACGCGCACCAGGTTCACCTCCGGCTGCTGCGCGGTCAGCTGCACCCCGGCCGTCTGCGTATGGAACCGCAGCATCATCGACTTCGGATTCCGCGCCCCGAACTCCTCCCGCATCACCCGCGCCCAGATCCGGCGCGCCGCACGGAACTTGGCCACCTCCTCCAGCAGCGTGGTGCGCGCCACGAAGAAGAACGACAGCCGCGGGGCGAAGTCGTCCACCTCCATCCCCGCCGCCACCGCCGTGCGCACGTACTCGATGCCGTCGGCGAGGGTGAACGCGATCTCCTGCGCGGGCGAGGCCCCGGCCTCGGCCATGTGATAGCCGGAGATGGAGATGGTGTTCCACCGCGGCATCTCCGCCCGGCAGTACTTGAAGATGTCCGCCGTCAGCCGCAGCGACGGCTTCGGCGGGAAGATGTACGTGCCGCGCGCGATGTACTCCTTCAGCACATCGTTCTGGATCGTCCCCGTCAGCTGCCCCGCACTGACCCCCTGCTCCTCCGCCACCAGCTGATACAGCAGCAACAGCAGCGCCGCCGGCGCGTTGATCGTCATCGACGTCGACACCTGGTCCAGCGGGATCCCGGCGAACAGCACCCGCATGTCCTCGACCGAATCGATCGCCACGCCCACCTTGCCGACCTCGCCGTGCGCGATCGGCGCATCCGAGTCGTGGCCCATCTGGGTGGGCAGGTCGAACGCCACCGACAGCCCCGTGGTGCCGTGGGCGATCAGATCCCGGTAGCGGGCGTTCGACTCCGCGGCCGTCCCGAACCCGGCGTACTGGCGCATCGTCCAGGGCCGAGTGGTGTACATCGTCGGGTACACCCCACGGGTGAACGGATACGACCCCGGCTCACCCAGCTTCTCCCCCGGATCCCAGCCCTCCAGCGCCCCCGGCCCGTACACCGGCTCGATGGGCAGTCCGGACTCCGACTCGCGCGCCATGGTGTGAGCCTCCCGCCGGTCGGTGGGTGATGGGTACAGGATGTCGTTCGGTCACTCACCACCATGCCCCGTTGTTCGGAACCCTTCACGCCAGGGGAGACATCTGTCAGACGAAGGCCAGGTGGTGTCCCGGTGAGACGGCGGGGGCTTGGGTGCGTAGGACGGGCATGAGGAAGAGAACGAGCGCCACCGTCTCGGCGCTGGCGGCCGTGTCGCTCTGTGCGGCGGCCGGGTGCACGGTGCAGCCTGGCGACGGAGACGGCAAGCAGGCTCCCTTCCGGATCTATTGGCCGAGCGAGACGCCGTCCGGGGCGGAGAAGCCCCGGCCGAAGAAGTCCGCCGACGCGCGGACGGCCCCACCGCCGCGGCCCGCACCTCCGCGCCCCGCGCCGCCGCGGCCCGCGCCGCCGCGGCCCGCGCCGAAGAAGTCCCCGCCGAGGAAGCCCGCGCCCCCTCCGGCCGCGCCCTCGAAGGTGCTGTGGTCCCGCGGTGACACCGGACGTGACGTCCGTGAGCTCCAGGCCCGGCTGCGCCAGGCGGCCTGGCTGTTCCACGGGCCGACGGGCCGGTACGACGCGCCGACGGAGAAGGCCGTACGGGGCTTCCAGGCCAAGCGGGGGCTGCCGCGCACCGGGTCGGTCGACGCGGCGACCTGGCAGCGGCTGGTGCGGATGACGCGTGAGCCCGGCAAGTGGGAGCTGTATCTGATGGGCGGGCAGCCGGCCGACGCGCCCGACCCGCGCTGCCGGACCGGGCGGGTGCTGTGCATCAGCAAGTCGAGCCGGACCCTGCGCTGGATGATCGACGGGCGCACCCTCATGACCTTGCCGGTGCGCTTCGGCTCCCGGGGCACCCCGACCCGCGAGGGCGTCTTCCGCGTCTACTGGAAGTCCCGGCACCACGTCTCCACGCTCTACGACTCGCCGATGCCGTACGCGATGTTCTTCAGCGGCGGCCAGGCGGTGCACTACTCGGCCGACTTCGCCGCCCGGGGCTACGCCGGTGCCTCGCACGGCTGCGTCAACGTACGGGACGAGGCGGCCATCGCCCGGCTGTTCGGGCAGGTGCGCAAGGGCGACAAGGTCGTCGTGCACTGGTGAGGCCGGGCACGGCGACAGAGAAGTGGGAGAAGAGATTCGGGGCGCGGGCGGGACCGGGGGAACGTGTCCCGCCCGCGCCGATGGCACGAGCCGCAGGTACGGGGGGAACCCCGGCTCTGTGCGACGGCCGATGACCAGTCGGCTCACTCATTACTGCGCCGCGGCCTCCAAAAACGTCACACCCTCAACGAAAAAATTTTAGGCATTGACAAAATCGCAGGTCAGAGGCGCTGGTGGGTCGGCGGAGGGAGCGAGGACCCGGGTGACACCGGGTTGGGCAGGGCACCGGGACGGGTCGAGCCGGGCGCCGGGCGGGCCGGGCAGGAGGTCACGGCGGGCCGGGCCGGGTCGGTCGGACGCCGAACCGGGCAGGGCGCCGGGGCGGGCGGGTCGAGTCGGGCGCCGGGGCGGGGCGTGCGGAGTGTCCGGGCAGGTCGGGCGGGGTGTAACGACGGGCCGGGTCGGGTCGAGCGCCGGGGCGGGCGAGTCGCATCGGGCGCCGGGTCTGGTCGGGCAGGGCGTCACGGCGGGCCGGGGCGGGCCGGCCAGGCCGGGCGGGCGCCGAACCGGGCAGGGCGCGGGCCTCATCGGGCGGTGCGCGGGTCTGATCGGGCGGGACGCCGGGGCAAGCAGTCGGACTGTGGCCGGGTCAGGCGGAGGGACAGTGCGCCAGGTCAGGCGGTCAGTGAGACGGTGCCCGTCACTCCGGTGCCGCCGGCCCGGGCGGTGAGACGGGCGTGCCCGGCGCGGCGGATGCCGGGGCCCGCGTCGTCGGCACGCCGGCGCTCGGCGCGGGTGTGCCGGTCGTTCCGGTCGTTCCGGTCGTTCCGGTCGTAGCGGTTCTTGCCGCCGTGCCGGTGCTTCTTGTCGCCGTGGCTGCCGTGACCGCCGCGCTTGTCGCCGTCCTTGTCCGCGTCACCGCCGTCGTCCGTGCGGTCGCGGGAGTCGGAACCCTCGCGGGAGTCCGAACGCTCGCGGGAGTCCTGCTCGCCCTTGCCGAACTTGGAGCCGTAGCCCGCCGCGGCCAGCACGCCCTTGCAGTAGCGGCCGACGCGGGCGGAGTCACCGGCCGCGCTCTGGAGCAGGCGGCGGCGGTCGCCGTCGAGGTGCCGGCCGTCGCGCAGTGCGCGGCAGGCGGCGACGGTCTCCTTCCAGCCCCGGCCCGCACGGGACCCCGGGTCCTTCGAGTCCGTGCCGGGCGCCGCCGGGGCGCCCCTGTCCGGGCCCTGGTCACCGGAGGTGGCGGGCCCGCCCGGCCGGGCCGAGCCGGCCGCGCCCTGGGAGGGCCGCCCACCGTTCTCGTCCGGGGTGGCTCCGCCGCCCGTGCCCTTGTCCGGCGGGGGCGTCACCAGGGGGCGCTCGTTCGGGGTGGCGCTGGCCGTCACGGAGGCGGCCGGGTCGGACCCGGGGTCGCCGGCCGGGCCGGGGAAGGCTCCGGTTCCGGCCAGGGCGGCGGCCCCGCCGACCATGCCGGCGGCCATCGCCGCGGCGAGCGCCAGCCGCACCGGGCGGGTCCAGCGCGACCGGCGGACGGTTGCGGTTGCATCGGGGCGCGAACCGCCGATGCGGACGAGCCCCGCCTCCAGGGTCCGAGTGCCGCCGCCGCGTTCGGCGCCGGCGGTCTCGAACCGGCCCTCCCGCTCCTCGCGCGCCTTGCGGAAGGCGGCCAGGGCCGCGGCCTCGCCGGGGAGTTCTTTGCAGGTCAGCGGGGGCGGAGCGAGCGCACCGAGGGTCCGGGCGAGCCGTTCGGCCTTCTCCCGTGCAGCCGGATCGGCGGCTTCGGGCGGCAGTCCGCTCAGCAAACGCTCCGCCGTGTCGCGGTCCAGCCACCCGTGCTGCTCGTCGGCCATCACATGTCCTTCTGCGTCCGCGCTCGCATATGCGTCACACTCGCGGACGTCA
Organism: Streptomyces thermocarboxydovorans; assembly: GCF_039524635.1. Lineage (NCBI taxonomy): Bacteria > Bacillati > Actinomycetota > Actinomycetes > Kitasatosporales > Streptomycetaceae > Streptomyces > Streptomyces thermocarboxydovorans. The sequence continues at coordinate 5,460 of NZ_BAAAGU010000040.1, forward strand.
CCGCACGCCGGTGCGGTTCTCGCTGCGGCGGAAGGGCGTCGAGCACCCCAGCGGATTCCGGATGCGTCTCCGGGTCGTCGCCGATCATGTCCGCCAGCCGTTTCAGGCCCCGGTGCGCGGCGGTCCGTACGGCGCCGGGCCGCTTGCCGAGCGTCTCGGCGGCGGTCTTCGCGTCGAGGCCCACGACCACGCGCAGCACCACGGCCTCGGCCTGGTCCTGCGGCAGCCGGGAGATCAGGGAGAAGGTGCCGTCGGTGGCGAGGGCCTCGATGGCCTCGCCCGCGGTGTCCGACTCGGCGGCCCGCCCGGCCAGCTCGGTCTCGTCGCCACCGATGGCGGGACGGCGGCCGCGCATGCGTATGTGGTCCAGGGCGCGGTTGCGGGCGATCCGGGCGGCCCAGCCACGGAAGCGGTCCGCGTCACCGCTGAACCGGTCCAGGTCACGGGCTATCTGCAGCCAGGCCTCGGAGGCCACGTCCTCGGCGTCGGGTTCGCCGACGAGTGTCCTCACGTATCCCAGCAGCCGCGGATGCACGGCGCGGTACACAGTCCGGAACGCGGTCTCGTCCCCGTCCTGTGCCGCACGCACCGCGGCGGTCAGCTCCGCGTCGTCCCCCAGCACCGCAGGCCCTTCTGCGCCCCAACCGGCGCCGCTTACGCGGACCGGGTCGCTCGCTGTGTTTCCTCGTCTGGTCGTGCGGTCGTCGCGGCGTCAGAACCGCAGGTGGTCGCGGTGGTCCTGCACCCGCCACGATGGCGCGAAAGGCACGTTACGACCTGAAACCACTCGCCGTCCATGTCTGTCCAGGATGCAACTAACCCGTGACACAGCGGGGTGTGACAGAAAACGCACCCCCGGCGCTGTAGGAAGTACGGGCCGCCGCGCGGTCCGTGCCGCGCGACGGCCGGGGCCTCTCCTGTGGGGGGTGGCGGCCCCGGCCGTTGCTTTGGCCGTGGCACACCGCCGCCGCCACAGGCGCGTCCGGTGTCGTACGGCCTGAGCGTTCCGCCTGGTGACCTGTTCAGGTTACGGGTGTGCAGGTTACGGGGTCCCGCCGCCCGGCCGGCCGGGCGCACCCCGGTCGCCGCTCTCATCCTCGGTTCAGCCGCCCTGACCGGCGGTGGGCAGGCTCCCGGAGCCGTTCGCGTCCCGGGCCGGCCCGGTGGGCACCTTGTCCGGGATCTCCGGGATCTCCGCCTTCTTCGGGATCTCCGCGTTCTCCGGAATCTCCGTGTTCTCCGGGATCTCCGGAATCTCCTGGCTTCCCGCGCTCTCCCCGCGTTGCGCGTTTCCGGCGTTCTCCGTGTTGTCCGCGTTGTCTGCTTTGTTCGCGTTCTCGTCTTTCTCGGGGGTCTCGGCATTCCCGGCGTTCCGTTCCCCGGTCATTTCCGCGCAGTAGGCGTCGACCTTCTCCTCGCCGCCCGCCGCGGTCACCAGGCGCTGCCAGGCGGGGGCCTGCAGCGCCTTGCCCCGGTCGCGGACCTTCTCGTAGGCGCGGCAGTGGGCCTCGGTGTCCCGGGCGCGGGCGGGGCGGGAGGTGTCGGATGTCTCGTCGGTGGCCGTGGCGCCGGGCGCCGGGCGGCCGGTGGGCGGGGCGGACGAACGGGGCGAGGAGGGGGTGGTTGTGGTGCGGTCGCGGTCGGCCGGCGCGTCCTGGCCGGATCCGGGGGTGCCGATGCCCGCCACGGCGACGCCGCTGAGGGTGAGGCCGCCTAGCACCACGCCGAGCAGGGCCTTCACGGAGTGGCCGCCCAGCCGCCGCCGGCGTGGGCGCCAGTCGTCGCGGCGCCGGGTGCGCGCCCGGTGTGCTCCGCTGTCGCGGGCGGCGCGGAAGGCGGCGAGGATGCGCCGCTCGGCCTCGGCGGCGTCCGACCCGGCGGACCGGCGGACGGCGGCGGCCAGGTGCTGCTCCAGCGCGGCCTGGTCGAAGACGCCGGTGCGGCCGTCGGCGTGCCGACGGCCGGAGGACGTCTGGCCGCTGTGCCGTTCACCCATGTCCGCTGTCCGTTCCCGTCCGGTTGCGCGACCGGTCCGACGTGTCCTGTGTGCCGGCCGTGCGCCCGCGCCCGTACGTACGGCTCATAGCCCCGGCCGTCTCATCCGCCGCGCCGGCCGGCCGGCACCGTGTCCGGTACCGGGGCCGGGGCCGTTCACTTCGACTCCCCCAGCGTGCGGCGCCCGTCATCCGTCACACCCGTCGCGCCGAGTTCCTTCGCCAGGCGCCTCAGGCCCCGGTAGGCGGCGGTGCGCACCGCGCCGGGCCGCTTGCCGAGGACGCGGGCGGCGGCGTTGCCGTCGAGGCCGACGACGACCCGCAGCAGCACCGCCTCGGCCTGGTCGCGGGGCAGAGAGCGGATCAGCCTCAGGGCGTACTCCATGGACAGCGACTCCAGCACCTGGTCGTGGGTGCTGTGCGGGCCGGGCAGGTCCAGCACGTCCTGTTCCAGCGCGGTGCCCTGGGGCCGTACGCGCTGCCGCCGCAGGTGGTCCAGTGCGCGGTGCCGGGCGATGGTCGCCGTCCAGCCGCGGAAGCCCGCCCCGTCGCCCCGGAACCGGCCGAGGTCCCGGGCTATCTCCAGCCAGGCGTCGGAGGCGACGTCCTCGGCGTCGTCGCCGACCAGTCCGCGCAGATAGCCGAGGAGTCCGGGCTGCACGAGGCGGTAGGCGACCGCGAAGGCGGCCTCGTCGCCCTCCTGGGCCCGCGCGACGGCCGCGCCCAGTTCCCCGTCGTGCGCGTGCACGCGGCGGGGTTCGCCTGCCTGGCCCAAGAACTGTCCTCGTCCGTACCGGTTCGTAGCGACTCCGCACCGTTCGGCACGGTCGTTCTCGCCTGCGTCCTCCACGGTCAACAGCGCCGGGCCGTCGGCAAGTGTCACAGCGGGGCCGTGACGGAGCCGGGTGTGCGGCTTCGTCCGCGAGGTTCCGGGGGCCATGTCGCCTGGGTGCGCCGTTCTCAGCGCCTCGGCGTTCCGCGGGTGGCGTCCCGGCAGAGCAGGCGCAGGGAGCCGTCGCCGGTGTAGCAGCGGCGGGCCTCCTCGATGGGGTCCCAGAGGCGGCCGTCCGGGGTGCGCACCCAGTGGTCGCCGCCCGAGGCCCACCACTCGCCGCCGGTCTGACGGACGATCACCTCACCGGCGTAGGCCCCGAAGCCGCGCAGCACCGTCTCCACGGCGGGGTACGGGGCGGACTCGCGGCGTATGCCCTCGATCATCCGGTCGACGCTCCACAGGCTGCGGGCCGAGTAGTCGAGGCGCAGCCGTGCTCCCTCGCGCATCGCGGCCACGGCGTCGGCCGCCCACCGGACGGGTTTGGCGGCGGCGTTGGGCCGGGTGGTGTGCTGCTGGGTCGTCGCGTTCGTCGCAGTCGTCACATGAGGAAGAGCGCGGTGGCACCGTGTTCCGTCACCGGGATCCGGGCGTGTTCCCGCAACCGGCGCCGGATCGGCGCAGGTCCGCCTCAGCTCCCCCGCACCTCTGTCACAGACGGGGGCCTGGAGGGGGTCCCTAGAGCCTGTCGTTTGGATCAGCCCGCGGACGCGGGGTCTGGCACGCACATCTGCGGCGTTGTCACCGGTTGCCGATGCTCCGCATCGGCGCCCTCCTCCGCCTTGCAGCTGCACGCACCAGACCCCGCTCACCGGTACTGACAAGGCGCCGGCGATTCCCGCAGGCTGATCCAGACGAAAGGCCCTAGCCGTCGCGGCGGCTGCGGCGGGAGAGGGCGGCGCGCAGGACGCGGCGGCCCTCGGTGGTCACCTCCAGGGCGCGGCGCAGCCCGGCCGGGCCGTGCGCGGAGAGGACCTCCAGGACGGTGACCTGGCGGCGCAGTTCGGCGGCGACGAGCGGGGACATGCCGTCGGTGCGGCCCTCGCGGGGCGCGTCGACGCTGTGGGCGGGGTCCTCGGCGGGGTCGGCGCCGTCGAGGAGGCGGTGGATGCGCAGGGCGGCGACGGAGCTGGCGTCGGCCCACGGCCGCAGGTCGCCTGCGCTGCGTTCGGCCGGGGCGGCCTCCAGCATGCGGTGGGCGAGGGTGACGGCCTCGTCGTCGCCGCAGGACTGGTCGAGCTTGTCGCGCACCTTCGCCAGCTGCTCCGGCCAGTCGCCCGGGTCGGCGTCCAGGGAGAGGCCTGCCCACAGCGGGCGCAGCACCTCGTCGTCGCCGCCCAGCAGGGGCACGCACCGATCCAAACAAGCCAACCCGCTCACGGCCAGCCCGAGCTCGTCGGCCTGTGCGATCCGTTCCACCAGGCTCATCCACGCCTCCCTCAGCGGGTTTCCCGGGCCCTCGGCGGGGCCCCGACGGGCCTTCTTCCTCACGGAGCCCGCATTTCCCCTTACTGCGTGCGACGGCCCGGTAGTGTCACTCGGGCACCACGCCGAGCCGGTCGAGCAGCCGGAAGAAGAGGTTTTCGGCCACCGGGTCGGGGTCGGCGGACAGCACCTCCACCAGGTCGTCGGCGGACGCGGTGTGCCCCGCCTCGGCGGCCCAGCCGACGGCGCGCCGGGCGGCGTCGCGGGGTTCCAGGAAGTAGTCGTCGACGGTGAGTTCCTCCTCGCCGCCGCCGAGGTAGCGGGCCATGGCGGTGCGGGCCAGGCAGGTCGTCCAGGCGCCGCTCCCGGGGGCGGCCGCCTCCACCACCACGCAGTCGCTGTCCATGACGTAGCCGAACAGCGCGGGAGCGCCGGTCTCCCGGGCGAGGTCGTTCATGTTCCCGATGTCGCCGCCGGCGCTCGGGTACTCCCACACCTGCCAGCCGCCCGGTGCCGAGGTGCGCAGGGTCATTCCCTGGGCGGCACCGGCCAGCGCGTCCAGTCCGGCGAGCGGCCGCTCCGCGCGGCCCACGACGAAATACCCCCAAAAGCCCATGTGTCGGTGTTCCCCCTGGTGTTTCGGTTCCGGCTCAGCAGAACACCACCACAGTCGTACGGCAGTTCGCAGGCGTATGCGGCAATCCGCCCGGACGTGTGCGGCGTGCGCGGCCGGCGGGCCCGGAGGGTCAGCCGAGCCGGTCCGCCAGGGCGCGGAACTCGGTCCAGGACAGCTCCGGCCGGCCGGGGTCCCACAGCTTCTGGACGGTGGCCCGCAGCGGCATCCGGATGCCGGCCGCGACCTGCTCCTGGGTCTGGGCGCGGGGCAGGTCGCCCCAGATGGCGAAGGAGCCGCCGAGTATCTGGGCGTCGTAGCGCTCCGGCACGGCGGTGGTGCCGCGCAGCACCCGCGGCGTCCACTGCTCGTAGATGCGCTGTCCGGTCGGGTAGGTGAAGGTCAGCGGCTCGCCGAGGACGTAGTAGAGGAACTCGTCGTTGTAGTTGACGACCTTGCGGCCCTCGGCGAGGTACTCGACGGGCTGACGGGCGCCGATCTCCTTGCCGGTCCAGTAGGCGACCTGGATGTCCTCGGCGGCCTTCACCGAGCCGCCGCGGAAGAAGCCGTCGTTCCAGGCGCGGGGGGTGCGGCCCTTGGCCCTGACGGTGGCGGCGCGGTCGTTGAGCCAGCCGGTGGTCAGGTCCTCGACGGTGGCGCCGGAGCCGTACCGCTCGCGCGCGGCGGCGGCGAGGCCCGGGAAGGACGCCTCGGGGTCGGAGACCACCAGAGCCTGGTACTCGTCGCCGCCGAGGTGCCACTGGCTGCCCGGGAAGAGCCCGGCGTACTCCTCGAGCAGGTCGTCGACGATCCGCGCGGACTTCTCCTTGGAGATGTCGATGGCGCCGCGCACGGCACCGCCGCCGGTGTTGCGCAGCTGCAGATCCGGGTGGGCGGCGATGACCGCGCCCAGGTGTCCGGGCGAGTCGATCTCGGGCACGACGGTGATGTGCCGGCTCCTGGCGAGGTCGACGATCCGCTTCACCTGCGCCTTGGTGAGGTGCTCCCGGGACACCACCTCGGGGTGCGAGTCGGACTCGATGCGGAAGCCCTGGTCGTCGGAGAAGTGCAGCCCCAGCTCGTTGAACTTCAGGTCGCCGAGCTCGCGTATCCGGTCCTCGATCCAGTCGGCGGTGTAGTGCTTGCGGGCGATGTCCAGCGACAGCCCGCGCCGGGGTTTGGCGGGCGCGTCGCGCACGACGCCCTCGGGGGCGGTCCCGGCGCCCTTGACGGCCTGCTTGAGGGTGCGGGTGCCGTAGAAGACGCCGGCCTCGCCGGGTCCGCTGACGGTCACCCGGCCGCCGCGCACGGTCATGGTGTAGGACTCGGGGTTCGCCCCGGCGCCGCGGTTGAGCACCAGCCGCAGGTCGCCGGCCTTCTCGTCGTCCTTCTCCCCCGCGTAGGTCAGGCCCAGCTCACCGGCTATCAGCCGGCCCTCGTCGGCGAGGGCGGGGTCGTCCACGACCACCCGGTGTCCGCGCGCCGGGCGCCAGCCCGGGCCGCGTTCGGCGGTGTGCTCGCGGACCGCGGGTATGGTCCGCGGCGCCTTCGACAGCGGGTAGGAGCGGGTGGGGCTGGGGCTGTCGCCGGGCGTGGTCCCGGCGGCCTCGTCGGAGCCCTCCGCGCGTTCCCCGGTGGAGGCGGCGGCCGGGCCCCCGGAGGCGCCGTCGTCGCCGGCGGAGGCCCACAGTCCGAGGCCGACACCGGTCCCGGCGACCAGCGCGGCGGCGGTCAGCGCCACCACCGCCACCCGTCGCTGCTTGATCCGCTGCACGGATGCCCGACGCCGGTGCTGCCCCTGCTGCCTGTGCTGACTCACACCGCCAACCTAAGGCCCATCCAGGTGATGGGCGTCGTCGAGCTGTTCTGAAACTCTCCCGTGCGAGTGAATTTCCGGCATCGATCGGACACCTCGTGGACTCACTCGATAACGTGATGTCACAACTCTCACACCATCCACCGGACCCACACGCGACACCCACGAGGACTTACGCTGCCTGCGCACCGTCTCCCAGACCTCCCCGGCCGTGTCGCCATACCCGGTCAGTCCCGCGGCGCAGCGCCGCTGACCCTCTTCAACACGGCCCCGCCCGACATCGCGGAACGCACCCTGCTGACCTGCCTGCACAGCCCCGCCTGGGCCCGGCTCGTCGCCGGCCACCGCCCCTACCCGGACGCGGACGCCCTGCTGGCCGCCGCCGACGAGGCGGCCTACGACCTGGGTGCGGCCGACCTCGCCGAGGCGCTGGCCGCCGAGTCCCTGCCGGCCCTTCCGGAGGACACCTACTCGGCCGCCCACACAGCCCTGAACGCCGCACAGGCGGCCTACGAGGCACGATTCGGACACGCGTTCGTCATCTGCCTGGACGAGGTCCCCGCCGAGGAGCGCCTGGACCGGATCCTCGGCGACATCCGGTCACGATTGGCCAACGATCCGGAGGAGGAGCGCCTGGTGGCCGCGGAGCAGCTGCGGCGCCTGGCCAGGGGCCGTCTGCGCCGCTGCCTCAAGGGCGCCGGGGACTGCGCTACCAGCCGCTGACGGCCACGCCCGGCGCAAATCCGTCCATACCGCCCCGCAAGCCGCTCCCCTAGCCCAGAAGCGTGCCACTTTGATCACACCCCCCGACCCCCGCTGAGCGCCACGCCGACGGATGGCTACGATGCTGGGGGCCGGTGGACCGTACCCGGCCGGGCCCGACCGACACGACAAGCCGGCGCGGCCCCAATCCCCGCTCCCGGAGGAAACTTCCGTGCCGGCTGGAACGCTGTACCGCGGCCGGGAAGGAATGTGGTCCTGGGTGGCTCACCGAGTCACCGGCGTCCTCATTTTCTTCTTCCTGTTCGTTCACGTGCTGGACACCGCTCTCGTGCGGGTGTCCCCGGAGGCCTACGACAAGGTCGTGGCCACGTACAAGACGCCGATCGTCGCGCTGCTGGAGTACGGCCTCGTCGCCGCCGTCCTCTTCCACGCGCTCAACGGCCTGCGTGTGATCGCCGTCGACTTCTGGATCAAGGGGGCCCGGTACCAGAAGCAGATGCTCTGGACCGTCGTCGCCGTGTGGGTCGTGCTGATGCTGGGGGCGATCTACCCCGTCCTCGGCCACGCCGCTCGTGAACTGTTCGGGAGCTGACGCCCATGTCCACGACTGAAACCCCCGCCTCCGGCATCGGCCCCGTCGAGGGCGAGTCCCTCTACTCCGTCGACAACCCGGCGCCGGTCATCGAGCCCCCGCGCAAGCGGACCAAGAAGACCCCGAAGACCACCCGCGGCAACTTCGAGATGGCCGCCTGGCTCTTCATGCGCCTGTCCGGTGTGGTGCTGGTGGTCCTGGTCATCGGCCACCTGCTGATCCAGCTCGTGCTGGACGGCGGCGTGTCCAAGATCGGCTTCGCCTTCGTGGCGGGCCGCTGGGCCTCGCCGTTCTGGCAGGTCTGGGACCTGCTGATGCTGTGGCTGGCGATGCTGCACGGCGCCAACGGCCTGCGCACGGTCATCAACGACTACGCCGAGCGGACGAACACCCGTCTGTGGCTCAAGGGCCTGCTCTACACCGCCACGGTGTTCACCATCCTGCTGGGCACGCTGGTGATCTTCACCTTCGACCCGAACATCCGCTAGGCACGGGGCTGCGAGAATCATGAAGATCCACAAGTACGACACCGTCATCGTCGGCGCCGGTGGCGCCGGTATGCGTGCCGCCATCGAGGCGACCAAGCGCAGCCGCACCGCTGTCCTGACCAAGCTCTACCCCACCCGCTCCCACACGGGCGCCGCGCAGGGCGGCATGGCCGCCGCGCTGGCCAACGTGGAGGAGGACAACTGGGAGTGGCACACCTTCGACACGGTCAAGGGCGGTGACTACCTGGTCGACCAGGACGCCGCCGAGATCCTGGCGAAGGAGGCCATCGACTCCGTCCTCGACCTGGAGAAGATGGGCCTGCCGTTCAACCGCACCCCGAACGGCACCATCGACCAGCGCCGCTTCGGCGGTCACAGCCGCAACCACGGCGAGGCCCCGGTCCGCCGCTCCTGCTACGCGGCCGACCGCACCGGCCACATGATCCTCCAGACGCTGTACCAGAACTGCGTCAAGGAGGGCGTGGAGTTCTTCAACGAGTTCTACGTCCTGGACCAGCTGATCACCGAGACGGACGGCATCAAGCGGTCCGCCGGCGTGGTGGCCTACGAGCTGGCCACCGGCGAGATCCACATCTTCCAGGCGAAGTCCGTGATCTACGCCTCCGGCGGCTGCGGCAAGTTCTTCAAGGTGACCTCCAACGCGCACACCCTGACCGGTGACGGTCAGGCGGCCGTGTACCGGCGGGGCATCCCGCTGGAGGACATGGAGTTCTTCCAGTTCCACCCGACCGGCATCTGGCGCATGGGCATCCTGCTGACGGAGGGCGCCCGCGGTGAGGGCGGCATCCTGCGCAACAAGGACGGCGAGCGCTTCATGGAGAAGTACGCGCCGGTCATGAAGGACCTCGCCTCCCGCGACGTCGTCTCCCGCTCCATCTACACGGAGATCCGCGAGGGCCGCGGCTGCGGTCCCGAGGGCGACCACGTCTACCTGGACCTCACCCACCTGCCGCCGGAGCAGCTGGACGCCAAGCTGCCGGACATCACCGAGTTCGCGCGCACCTACCTCGGCATCGAGCCCTACACGGACCCGATCCCGATCCAGCCGACGGCGCACTACGCCATGGGCGGCATCCCGACCAACGTCCAGGGCGAGGTGCTGGCGGACAACACCACCGTCGTGCCCGGCCTGTACGCGGCCGGCGAGGTCGCCTGCGTCTCGGTGCACGGCGCCAACCGCCTGGGCACCAACTCGCTGCTGGACATCAACGTGTTCGGCAAGCGGGCCGGTATCGCGGCGGCCGAGTACGCGCAGAACGCCGACTTCGTGGAGCTGCCGGAGAACCCGGAGGCCTTCGTCGCCGAGCAGATCGAGCGGCTGCGCACCTCCACCGGCAACGAGCGGGTCGCCCAGCTCCGCCGGGAGCTGCAGGAGACCATGGACGCCAATGTGATGGTGTTCCGCACCGAGCAGACCATCAAGACGGCGGTCGAGAAGATCGCCGAGCTGCGCGAGCGCTACAAGAACGTCGCCATCCAGGACAAGGGCAAGCGGTTCAACACGGACCTGCTGGAAGCGATCGAGCTGGGCAACCTGCTGGACCTCGCCGAGGTCATGGCGGTGTCCGCCCTGGCCCGCAAGGAGTCGCGCGGCGGTCACTACCGCGAGGACTACCCGAACCGCGACGACGTCAACTTCATGCGCCACACCATGGCGTACCGCGAGGTCGGCGCCGACGGCACCGAGACCGTCCGTCTGGACTACAAGCCGGTCGTCCAGACCCGCTACCAGCCGATGGAGCGTAAGTACTGATGGCTACCCCTGTTCTGGACCAGGACGCGGCCGGCAAGCCCGGGCCTTCTTCCGTCGAGTCCCCGTACATCACGGTCACCTTCCGGGTCCGCCGGTTCAACCCGGAGGTCTCGGCGGAGGCGACCTGGGAGGACTTCCAGTTCGAGATCGACCCCAAGGAGCGGGTCCTCGACGGTCTGCACAAGATCAAGTGGGATCTGGACGGCACGCTGACCTTCCGCCGCTCCTGCGCCCACGGCATCTGCGGCTCCGACGCCATGCGGATCAACGGCAAGAACCGCCTGGCGTGCAAGACTCTGATCAAGGACATCAACCCGGAGAAGCCGATCACGATCGAGCCCATAAAGGGCCTGACGGTCCTGAAGGACCTGGTCGTGGACATGGAGCCGTTCTTCCAGGCGTACCGGGACGTGATGCCCTTCCTGATCACGAAGGACACCAACGAGCCGACGCGCGAGCGTCTGCAGTCGGCGGAGGACCGGGAGCGCTTCGACGACACCACGAAGTGCATCCTGTGCGCGGCCTGCACCACCTCCTGCCCGGTGTTCTGGAACGACGGCCAGTACTTCGGCCCGGCCGCCATCGTCAACGCGCACCGCTTCATCTTCGACTCGCGTGACGAGGCCGGCGAGCAGCGCCTGGAGATCCTCAACGACCGCGACGGCGTCTGGCGCTGCCGCACGACCTTCAACTGCACGGACGCCTGCCCGCGCGGCATCGAGGTCACCAAGGCGATCGCCGAGGTCAAGCGAGCCCTCATCACCCGCCGCTACTGAGCCAACGCCAGCACAGCCCCGGCGAGGGCCCCGTCTCCTTCGGGAGACGGGGCCTTTTCGCTTGGTGCGGGACGGCGCCCCAGAGACCGATCGAGCTGCGGTTGTCCGGGCCGAGCGCCCGCATCGCCTGGGCGGCGGCCCGGTCCAGGTCCCCGGCGGCGACGTGGTTGCGTATCCGCGCCAGACGGGACTTCGGCCCGCGACTGCTGAACGTCGTCTTCCCCATGGCCGACGACAGTAGGGGCCCGCACCGACAACTGCCGTTGTCCGCCGGCTCACCGTGCTGTACGACGCCGGCTGCTCGCTGTGCCGGTTCCTGCGCGACTGGCTGGCCCGGCAACGGCAACTGGTGCCGCTGGAGTTCGTCCCGGCCGGGTCGGAGGAGGCGCACCGGCGGTTCCCCGGCCTCGATCACCGGGGCACGCTGGAGGAGACCTGCCCGTCGTCGGCGACGCCGGGCAGGTCTACCGGGGCGCCGCCGCCTGGGTGGTGACGCTGTGGGCGCTGCGCGAGCACCGCCCGCTGGCGCACCGGCTGAGCACCCCGGCCGGGGCCCGGCTCGCCAAGGGGGCCGTGCTGGCCGCCGCCAAGTGGCGCGGCACGCAGTGGGGCGGCGGGGCGTACCGGCGCGGCGACGGCTGGACGTACGACCCGCGCCACGGCTGGTACCACACGCCTCCCGGGTGCGCGGACGGCACCTGCTCCGGCCCGCCGGCCCCGCGCTGACGGACTCCCGCAGGGCCCCGTCCCCCTGGCGTTAGGCTCCCTACCGTGTCCGCGAAGAACGACGGCGCCGGCGACGGCGGCGCACCCAGCAAGTCCGAGCAGACCCGTGCCCTGATCCTGGAGACGGCCATGCGGCTGTTCCAGGAGCGCGGCTACGACAAGACCACGATGCGGGCCATCGCCAAGGAGGCCGGGGTCTCCGTCGGCAACGCGTACTACTACTTCGACGGCAAGGAGCACCTGATCCAGGGCTTCTACGACCGGATCGCCGCCGAGCACCAGGTGGCGGTCCGGGAGGTGCTCGCCCGGGAGACCGACCTGGAGGCGCGGCTTGCCGGTGTGCTGAAGGCGTGGCTGGACATCGCCACGCCGTACCACGAGTTCGCGGTGCAGTTCTTCAAGAACGCCGCCGACCCGGACAGCCCGCTCAGCCCGTTCTCGCCGGAGTCGGAGCACGCCCGCAACGAGGCGATCAGCGTGCACCGGGCGGTGCTGGCCGGGACGAAGACCAAGGTGCCGGAGGAGCTGCGGGACATCCTCCCCGAGCTGATGTGGCTGGCCCAGATGGGGCTCTGCCTGTACTGGATCTTCGACCGCACCGAGGGCCGGGAGCGCAGCTACCGGCTCGCCGAGCGCGGCGCCCGGCTCACCGCCCGCGGTGTGGCGCTGGCCCGCTTCCGGGTACTGCGCCCCCTGGTGCGGGACGTGCACGAGCTGTTCACGGAGTTCCTGCCCGGGATGACCAGGGCCCTGCCCGACCCGGCGGCGCGGCGGGCGTCCGCCGGCCGGGGGGCCTGACGCGGCGGACGCCCGGACCGGGCCCGGCTGGGCTGCTTTCGCTCGGACTGCCTCAGGCGGCGCTTCAGCCGGCGGGCGCGTTCACCAGGTCGGCGACCCGGGCGGTGCGGGCGCCGAGGGCGGTGAGACGGTCGAGGGCCTCGCGGTACTGGGCCTCGTCCACGCTCGCGGTGGCGTCCTCGGCGACCGTCACGCGATAGCCCAGGCGCAATGCGCCCGCGGCGGTGGCCGCGACTCCGTGTGCGGTGGACAGCCCGGCCAGCACCAGCTCGGTGACGTTCTCGCCGCGCAGCAGGGCGTGCAGCTCGGTGCCCTCGAAGGCGTCGAGGCTGTGCTTGGTGACCAGATGGTCGCCGGTGCGCGGCTCGCAGCCCGGGACGAGCTGGTTGCGCGGGGCGGTGACGCCGCCGTCCGCGCCGTCGGCGCTCATGTGCCGGACCAGGACGACGACCGAGGAGTCGTGGCCGGTGAAGTGCTCGCGCAGCCGTCCGCACGCCTCGACGACGGCGGGACCGCCGATCGGCTCCCAGGGCATGCCGACGATCCACCGCTGGAGATCGATCAGCACAAGTGCCGTGCGCGTACCTGCCATTGGTTCCCCCGAGGAGTCAGGCCTGGCGGGAGGCCAGTTCGACGACCGTGATGTCGGAGGGGGCGCCCACGCGGGTGGGCGGCCCCCAGGCGCCGGCGCCGCGGGTGACGTACAGCTGGGTGTCGCCGTAGCGCTCCAGGCCCGCCAGGGTGGGGTTGGCGGTGGAGGCGATGAGGTTGCCGGGCCACAGCTGGCCGCCGTGGGTGTGGCCGGAGAGCTGGAGGTCGACGCCGTGGTCGACGGCCTCGTGGATCAGCACCGGCTGGTGGGCGAGCAGCACGCAGGCGCGCTCACGGTCCCGGTCGCCGAGGGCGCGTGCGAAGTCGGGGCCCTGGCCCTCGTCCTCGCCGGCCACGTCGTTGACGCCCGCGAGGTCGAAGTGCGGCAGCTCCGTGCGGGCGTTCTCCAGCGGGCGCAGGCCGAGCCGGCGGACCTCCTCGACCCACTGCTCGGCGCCGGAGAAATACTCGTGGTTGCCGGTGACGAAGAAGGCGCCGTGCCGTGCCCTGAGCTGGGCGAGGGGGGCGGCGGCCGGGCCGAGGTCCTTCACGCTCCCGTCCACCAGGTCGCCGACGACCGCGATCAGATCGGGCTGGGTGGCGTTGATGGTGTCGACGACCTTCTGCGCGAAGCCGCGCCCGAGCACGGGCCCCAGGTGGATGTCGCTGACCACCGCGATCCGGTAACCGTGGGCCGCGCGGGGCAGTTTGGCGAGCGGCACGGTGACCCGCTTCACCTTCGGGCCGCGCAGCACGCCATGGGTGCCGTAGCCGACGGTGGCCACGGCGGCGGCAGCGGCGGCCCCGCCGACGACCCGGGAGACGAAGAGCCGGCGGGACGGGCCGGTGGGGTCGGTGGGGGTGCCGCCGGAGTTCGCGGTGTCCTTTGCGGTGGAGTCGCCGGAGCCGGCAGAGGTGTCGGAGTCGGCGGGCTCGCCGGCCGGGGCCGGGGCCGTGCCTGCCGGTATCGAGGCGGGCTCCGGCGCGGGTACCGGTGCCGCCGCCCGCCGGCGCCCCCGGCGCTCCAGCACCCTGCGCAGCACGGGCCGTACGAGTTCGCCCGCCAGGACGCCGAGGAGCAGGTACAGGGAGAGGGCCAGCCACAGGAAGCCGGGCCAGGCCAGGGTCCGCTGGAGCCAGAACGGGGCCCCGGCCCGCTCGGCGACCAGCGCGCCGATGGTCAGGGCCCAGCCGCCGACGATCGCCACCGCGCCCGCCCGGCGCACCGCGCCCGGACCGCGGGTGGTGTCCCGAAACAGGCGGCGCCACACGTACCAGTTGCCCGTCACCAGGACGGCCAGCACGAGCAGCGCGATGAGCACGAATGCGACGGCCACGGCGTCCAGTTCCCCTGTTTCCGGTCAGGACGTCCGTGACGTCCGGCTCAGTGCGCGCAGTCCACGCAACCCGATGACCCCGATGACCGTCCCCCATACGAAGGAGACGACGGCCAGCAGCAGGTGCACCCAGAAGTACGCCGTGGGCTCGCCGCCGTCGAAGGCCAGACCGCTGCTGTCCTTGACCAGGTTTCTGACGAAAGTGATCCAGATGACCCAGCTCCACACCCCGAAGGCGAGCAAGAACCAGGACACGGGGCGGCTGAGTTTCACCAGAGAAGACCTTTCGTCACAGCGCCGGGCACCCTCGGTCGCCCGGGGGTCCGGAGGGTGTCCCCCGGATGTGCACAGCATGGGTCCAGTATCACCGGGGCGGGCGGGGCTCCTCTCGCCGGGTGGGGCCCGGGTGGGGACACGCGCGGAGGCGGCAGGTACGTTTCCGGTCGTGCCCGCACCCAAGACAACCCTGCGGCGATCGCTGCTGGTCGCCTCCGCCGTCCTCGTGTCCGCCGCGCTGACCGCGCCCGCCGCCGTGGCGAAGCCGAGCCCCGGCACCAGCCCGTCGGCGAAGCCCCCGGCGAAGATGTCGGCCGTCGGCGGTCCCCGGCTCGCCAAGCCCGGCACCCAGGTCAATCTGGCCCCGGGTGTGCCGGTGCTGCCGAAGGGGATATCCGCGCGGTCCTGGATCGTCGCCGACGCCGAGTCGGGCGAGGTGCTCGCCGCGCACAACGCGCACTGGCGGCTGGCCCCGGCGAGCACCCTGAAGATGCTGTTCGCGGACACCCTGCTGCCCAAGTGGCCGAAGACCACCAAGCACAAGGTGAAGCTCTCCGACCTGGCCGGGGTCGGCCCCGGTTCCAGCATGGTCGGCATCAAGGAGGACGAGACCTACACCGTCCACGACCTGTGGCTGGGCGTGTTCCTGCGCTCCGGCAACGACGCCGTGCATGTGCTGTCCGCCATGAACGGCGGCGTGGAGCCGACGGTCGCCGAGATGAACAAGCACGCCGAGGAGCTGCAGGCCCTCGACACGCATGTGGTCAGCCCGGACGGCTATGACGCGCCCAAGCAGGTGTCCTCCGCGTACGACCTGACCCTGATCGCCCGCTCCGGGATGCAGAAGAAGGACTTCCGCGAGTACGCCTCCACGGTCCGCGCGAAGTTCCCGGGTGAGACGAAGAAGAACAAGAAGGGCAAGAAGGTCCGGGAGTCCTTCGAGATCCAGAACACCAACCGGCTGCTGACCGGCGACGCGGACGTGCCGGTCTACAAGGGCATCGCCGGCGTGAAGAACGGCAACACCACCAACGCGGGCGCCACTTTCACCGGGGTCGCCGAGCGCGACGGCAGGGTGCTGCTGGTCACCGTGATGAACCCGGAGAAGAACGTGCACAACGAGGTCTACAAGGAGACCGCGAAGCTGTTCGACTGGGGGTTCAAGGCGGCCGGGAAGGTCGAGCCGGTGGGTGAACTGGTGCCGCCGAAGGGCGCTCAGGCCGGCGGGGCGGGCTCCAGTGCCTCCCCCGGTCAGGCGGGCGGCTCCTCGCAGGGTGCGGGCGGCGGTGAGAAGCCGGTGGCGAGCGCCCCGGCGGGCGGCTCCAGCGGAATCGGCGTGGCGCTGTCCATCACCGGCGGTGTGCTGGCGCTGCTGGCGGGGGCGGCGTTCCTGGTCAACCGTCGCTGGCCGCTGCCCGATCTGGTGCGCCGCCGCCCTCGCGACTGACCGGGCCCTCCTCGCGACCGACCGGACCGCCCTCGCGACCGACCGGACCGCCCTCGCGACCGACCGGACCGCCCTCGCGAGTGACGGTGCCCTCCTGGTGAGGGGCCGGGCCGTCCTCGTCCGCCGCGGCGGCCCCGGCCTCCTTGCTCGGGGTCGCCGTCCAGGCGGCGCAGAACAGCACCAGTTTCGAGGTGAAGTTGATCCACAGCAGCAGGGCCACCGGGACGCCGAACGCGCCGTACATGCTCTTCGCGGCCACGCCCTGCAGATAGCCGCTGAGCAGCAGCTTCAGCAGCTCGAAGCCGACCGCTCCGGTCAGCGCCGCCACCACCAGGCGGCGCCGGGCCGGTTCCACGCCGGGCAGCAGGGTCAGCACATAGAGCAGGAGCAGGAAGTCGGCGCCGACGGCGACAGCGAAGGCGGCGATCCGCAGCAGCGCACCGCCCCAGCCGCCCTCCTCCAGGCCGATGGCGTCACTGATCCGGCCGACCAGCGCGGTGGCGACGGTGGAGGCCGCCAGGGTGATCAGCAGCGCGCCGCCGAGCCCCAGCAGGACGCCCAGGTCCTTGGCCTTGCGCAGGACGGGGTTCTCCTCCTCGTCGGGCAGCTCCCACACCGCGCGCAGGCACTCCCGGGTGGATCCGGCCCAGCTGACGCCGGTGAACAGCAGCAGCACACCAGCGATCAGACCGACCGTGCCGGCGTTCTCCACGAGGCCGTCGATGTTCAGCCGGTCGGCGATGCCGGGGATCTGGTCGGCGAGCTTGTCCTGGAGGGTGTCCTGCTGCTTCTGGCTGAGCGTGGCGGCGGCGATCGCGGCGGCCACGGTGAGCAGCGGGAAGAGCGCGACGAAGCTGGTGAAGGTCATCGCGGCGGCCAGCCGCGTCCAGTGCACGCGGTCCAGCCGCTCGTACGTCCGCCACGCGTGGGTGAGCATCAGCCGGGCGAACCACGGCCCGACGGCCGGAAGCCTCTTCAGCCAGTCCATGATCCGTCCCTGCCCGTGCGGTGAAGGTGCGATGTTCTCGATGAGCAACCCATGTTCTGATGTCCCGTCAGTCAGGCGGCGGTGAGCGGGGCGAGCACGGCGAGGGCGGCACCGGTGGCGCAGGCGACGGGGGCGGGCACCTGGCCGGCGGCGACCGGGCGGTGGCGTTTGACGGGGTGGGCGCGGTCGGCCTCGGCGTCGCGGGCGTCGTTGAGCAGGTGGACGGCGGCGGACGCGGCCGTGAACAGGGCGAAGACCAGGGCGAGTTCGGTCAGCGCATGCCGGGTGATGAGCCGGCCGGCGGCGGCCGGGGCGGCGATCACCAGGACGTTCTTGACCCACTGCTTGGGGCGTGCGGTGATCAGCAGACCCCTGAGCAGCTCGCGGGTGCCTCGCGGCGGGGGCTGCTCGCGCCGGTCGCCCCGGCGCAGGACCACGGTGTCAGTCACGGGCGCCCTCCCTGATCCAGCGCAGGCCCAGCCCTGCGGTGAGCGCGCCGAGGGCGGCGCCGGCCGCCACGTCGGAGGGGTAGTGGACGCCGGCCACCACCCGGGACAGGCAGACGGCCGCGGCGAGCGGTACCGCTGCGGGCGCGCCCAGCGCCCCGAAGGCGAGGGCGGCGGCGGCCGAGGAGGCGGCGTGCGAGCTGGGGAAGGAGTGCCGGCACCGGGTGCCGACGAGCGGTTCGACGTGCGCGGGGCGCGGGCGGCGTACGACCCGTTTGAGACCCGAGCTGGCGGCGTGGGCGCCCGCGGTGAGCGCGGTGCCGCGCAGCCAGGCGCGGCGCCTTCGGTGGTCCACGGCGGCCGCGGTGAGACCCGCCGCGAACCAGAGCGCTCCGTGCTCCCCCGCCCGGGACAGGGCGCGCGCGGCACCGGCCACGCGCGGGTTTGCGCCGCACGCCCGCAGGGCGGTGACGATCCGGTGGTCGAGGGCGCGGGGGCCGAGCGGGAGCCTCGGGTCCTGGTGGTCGTCCATGTGGACTCACTGTCCACACCGCTCCCGCCCGGGGACCGTCCCTCTTGAACGACATCCCATTAATCACCCATTTCGACGAGGAGACTGACGTTTCACAAACAATCGCTCAAACAAGGGCGATACGGTCACCGCCATGCTCGCCGAGACCGTTTCCGTCACGGGGTGGGGCCGCACCGCTCCCACCGCCGCCCGGCTGATCCGCCCGCGGACGTACGAGGAGGCCGCGGCGGCCGTCCGGAGCTGCGGGGCCCGCGGGGGGATCGCCCGGGGCCTGGGTCGGGCCTACGGGGACGCGGCGCAGAACGCGGGCGGTGCCGTGCTGGACATGACCGGACACCTCCCGCCTGCCGGCCGCCCCCGCCTTCCTGCCCGACGGGCTGCTCAGCCGCACCACCGTCGGCCTGTTCAACGAGCTCTGGTACCGCAGGGCGCCCCGCACCCGCACCACCCGGCTCCAGCACCTGACCGCGTTCTTCCACCCCCTGGACGGGGTGCCGCACTGGAACCGGGTCTACGGCCGCGGCGGCTTCGTGCAGTACCAGTTCGTGGTGGGCGAGGGGCGGGAGGAGACGCTGCGCCGGATCGTGCGGCGGCTGTCGGACCGCCGCTGCCCGTCCTTCCTGGCCGTCCTCAAACGCTTCGGCCCCGCCGATCCCGGCTGGCTGTCCTTCCCCGCACCCGGCTGGACCCTGGCCGTGGACATCCCGGCGTCGCTGCCGGGCCTGGGCCCCTTCCTGGACGAGCTGGACGAGGAGGTGGCCGCCGCCGGGGGCCGTGTCTACCTCGCCAAGGACGCCCGGCTGCGCCCCGACCTGCTCGCGGCCATGTATCCGCGGCTCGACGACTTCCGCGCCCTGCGCGCGGAGCTGGACCCGCGCGGGGTGTTCATGTCCGACCTGGCCCGCCGCCTCGACCGGTAGAACCGCGACCCTGGAGCTGCTCGTGAAGGACGCCTTCGGCCTCCCCCAGTCCCTGCTCGTCCTCGGCGGTACCTCGGAGATCGCCCTGGCCACCGCCCGCCGTCTGATCGCCCGCCGCACCCGCACGGTCTGGCTGGCGGGCCGCCCCTCCCCCGCGCTCGACCAGGCCGCCGAGCATCTGCGCGGTCTGGGCGCGCAGGTGCACACGGTCCCCTTCGACGCGCTGGACCCCGCCTCGCACGAGGAGACGCTGGGCAAGGTCTTCGCGGAGGGCGACATCGACATGGTGCTGCTGGCCTTCGGCACCCTAGGCGACCAGGCCACCGACGAACGCGACCCGCAGGCCGCGGTGCGGGTCGCGCAGACCAACTACACCGGGGCGGTCTCGGCGGGCCTGGTGTGCGCCGCCGCCCTGCAGAACCAGGGCCACGGCTCCTTGGTGGTCCTCTCCTCCGTCGCCGCCGAACGCGCCCGCCGCGCCAACTTCATCTACGGCTCCAGCAAGGCCGGCCTGGACACCTTCACCCAGGGGCTCGGCGACGCCCTGTACGGCACGGGGGTCCATGTGATGGTCGTACGCCCCGGCTTCGTCCGTACCCGGATGACCGCGCGGCTGCCGGAGGCTCCGCTGGCGACCACCCCGGAGGCGGTCGCCACGGCCATCGAACTGGGCCTGCGCCGCCGCTCGGAGACCGTTTGGGTGCCCGGCGCGCTGCGGGTGGTGATGACGGTGCTGCGGCATCTGCCGCGGGGGGTGTTCCGGCGGCTGCCGGTGTAGCGCCGGCGGCGTGGGCGGTGGCGGTGAACGTCGGCGCGTGACGGTGATCGTCAGCGCGTGGCGGTGAACGTCAGCGCGCGGCGGTGAACGTCAGCACGTG
>NZ_BAAAGU010000040.1:25528-71801 GCF_039524635.1 Streptomyces thermocarboxydovorans
GTGGCGGTGAACGTCAGCACGTGGCGGTGAACGTCAGCACGTGGCGGTGAACGTCAGCACGTGGCGGTGAACGTCAGCACGTGGCGGTGAACGTCAGCGCGCGGAGACCGAGCCGCGGTCGGCGGGGCCGCCCTGCGGCGGTACGACCGACGACCCGAAGGTGAACTCGCGCAGCTTCCGCCACACCCCGTCCGCTCCCTGCTCGTAGAGCGCGAAGCCGGTGCAGGGCCACTCGGCCTCGTAGTCGGCGAGCTCCTCGAAGGCGCGGTCCATCGCCGCCTCCTCGATGCCGTGCGCCACCGTGACATGCGGGTGGTACGGGAACGGCAGCTCCCGCGCGACGGGGCCGGAGGCGTCCCGGACCTGCTTCTGCAGCCAGGTGCACGCCTCGGCGCCCTCGACGACCTGCACGAACACGACGGGCGACAGGGGGCGGAAGGTGCCGGTGCCGCGCAGCCGCATGGGGAACGGGCGGCCGTTCGAGGCGACCTCGCTCAGATGGGCCTCGATGGCGGGCAGGTCGTCGGTCTCCACTCCCGTCGGCGGGAGCAGGGTGACATGCGTGGGGATGCCGTGAGCCGCGGCGTCGCCGAAGCCCGCGCGCAGCTGCTGGATCTGGCTGCCGTGAGGCTCCGGGACCGCGATCGACACACCGATCGTTACGGTCCCCACGTCGTCTCCTGTCGTTTTGTCGGACACCCGGTTATCGACTGTACGGCCACGCCGGCTGCGCGGGCAGGCGCAGCCGACGTGATATGCGGCTCGTGAGCGCCCGCTCAGTGCTTGGCGGGCAGGAATCCCACCCGGTCGTACGCCTGGGCGAGGGTCTCCGCGGCGACGGCACGGGCCTTCTCCGCGCCCTTGGCCAGGATCGAATCGAGCGTCTCGGGGTCGTCGAGGTACTGCTGGGTGCGCTCCTTGAACGGGGTCACGAACTCGACCATGACCTCGGCGAGGTCCGTCTTCAGCGCACCGTAGCCCTTGCCGGCGTACTTCTCCTCCAGTTCGGCGATACCCGTACCCGTGAGGGTCGAATAGATGGTGAGGAGATTGCTCACACCGGGCTTGTTCTCGGTGTCGTAGCGGATCACCGTGTCGGTGTCGGTGACCGCGCTCTTGATCTTCTTCGCGGTGGTCTTCGGCTCGTCGAGCAGGTTGATGAGGCCCTTCGGCGTGGACGCCGACTTGCTCATCTTGATCGTCGGATCCTGAAGGTCGTAGATCTTCGCCGTCTCCTCGAGGATGTACGGCTTCGGGACGGTGAAGGTCTGGCCGAACCGCCCGTTGAAACGCTCGGCGAGGTCACGGGTGAGCTCGATGTGCTGGCGCTGGTCCTCGCCGACCGGCACCTCGTTCGCCTGGTACAGCAGGATGTCGGCGACCTGCAGGATCGGGTAGGTGAACAGGCCGACGCTGGCCCGGTCAGCGCCCTGTTTGGCGGACTTGTCCTTGAACTGGGTCATGCGGCTGGCCTCGCCGAAGCCGGTGAGGCAGTTCATGACCCAGGCGAGCTGGGCGTGCTCGGGGACGTGGCTCTGGACGAACAGCGTGCAGCGCTCGGGGTCGAGTCCCGCGGCCAGCAGCTGGGCGGCGGCCAGGCGGGTGTTGGCGCGCAGGTCCTCGGGGTCCTGCGGCAGGGTGATCGCGTGCAGGTCGACGACCATGTAGAACGCGTCGTGGGTCTCCTGCAGCGCCACCCACTGGCGGACGGCGCCGAGGTAGTTGCCGAGGTGGAACGAGCCCGCGGTGGGCTGGATTCCGGAGAGCACGCGAGGACGTTGCTGCATGGCGGAGCCATTCCCCTGAGGGTTGTGGGAGACGGGCGGGCGATCAGAGGCCATGCCCCCCATTCTCGCAGGTCCCGCACAGCGGTCCGGAACCGACCGGAAACAGATCTGCTGTGAGTGGGAACCGATCCGGGTCCGGCGGTGTAACAAGAGCGTGAGGACGCGGGAGGGGGGCCGCATCGTCGATGAGGCCGCGGTGATCGCTCGCGTACGCGCCGGGGAGCCGGAGGCGTACGCGGAGCTGGTGCGCGCGCACACGGGCATCGCGCTCAGGGCGGCCGCCGCGCTGGGAGCGGGGGCGGACGCGGAGGACGTGGTGCAGCAGGCGTTCGTCAAGGCGTACTGCGCGCTGGGCCGGTTCCGGGACGGCATGGCGTTCCGGCCGTGGCTGCTGTCGATCGTGGCCAACGAGACCAGGAACACGGTGCGCGCGGCGGCGCGCAGATGCAGGCTCGCCGACCGTGAGGCGGCGTTCGCGGCGGCCGAGCCGGTGATACCGGAGTCGGCGGATCCGGCGGTGGCGACGCTCGAGACGGAGCGGCGCGGCGCGCTGGTGGCCGCCCTGGAGAAGCTGAGCGAGGAGCACCGGCTGGTCGTCACCTACCGCTATCTGCTGGAGATGGACGAGAAGGAGACGGCCCAGGCCCTGGGCTGGGCCCGGGGCACGGTGAAGTCCCGGCTGAACCGTGCCCTGCGCAAGCTGGAGCGCCTGCTGCCGGACTTCCGTCCCCGGGAGCACGCACGGGAGGGGGGTGAGGAGCGTGAGTGAGCCGTACGACGGCGGTGCCGAGGAGCGGCGGCGGGCGGAGGCGGCCCGGCTGCGGGAGGAGCTGCGGGCCCTCGGGCGATCGCTGGACGGACCCGATCCGGCGGCCGGGGCCGAGACGATGGTCGAGCGGGTACTGGGCCGGATACTGGCCGAGAACCTGCGGGTCGCCGAGGAGCCGAGTCGTCCGGAGCGGGCGCGGGAGCGACTGCGTGCCGTGCGCCGCTGGTCCCGGCTGCACCGGCGGCGGCTGGTCGCCGTGCTGTGCGGGCTGCTGACGGTGCTCGCGCTGACACCCCCGGTGCGGGCGGCGGTGGCGGACTGGTTCGGCTTCGGCGGGGTCGAGGTGCGCCACGACCCGTCGGCGGCGCCGCCCTCGGACGCTCCTGTGCCGGGGTGCGGACCGCCTGTGGTCTCGCTCGGGGAGGCGCGGCGCCGGGCCGGCTTCGAGCCCCTGGTCCCGAAGGAGCTGGGCTCCCCGGACGCGGTCACGGTGAGCCGGCTGCCGTACGGGCGGTTCCTGGTGAGCCTGTGCTGGAGCGAGCGGGGGCGCACGATCCGGCTGGACGAGTTCCCGGCCCAGCTGGACTTCACCTTCGCCAAGACGGTGCGTGAGCAGCCGGTGTGGCTGTCGCTGAACGAAGACAACCCGGACGGCCCCCGCGGCCCGGACGGCGACGACGGCGACGGTTCCTTCCACCCCGCACTGTGGTTCGCGCGGCCGCACGCGCTGGAGTTCTGGCTGGTGGACCCGGACGGCCGGCGCTTCACCCGCGAGGAACGCACGGCGGGCCCGACCCTGCTGTGGACCCACGGCGGCGGAGCGTTCGAACCCGGCGCCGCCGGACCGGAGACGGTGACGCTGCGGCTGGAGGGCGTGGCCGCGCAGGGGCGTGCACTGGAGATCGCGAGGTCGGTGGGGCGGTGAACCGGCCGCCGAGGGATCGGCAGACACGGCGGAAAAGTTGCCCTGGGAGTGGAACCTCGGCGGGGTGGGCGGTGTACCAGAAGTGACAGGCGGCTCGCGGGGCGTGCCGCACGGGGAGCGACCGGCCGAGTGGGGGTTCGGATGCGCTGGTGGAAGGACAGGGTGCGAGGGCTGGCGGCGGGCGCGGCGGCGCTGGTCGCGGCACTGGCCCAGATGGTGTGGGGAGCGGCGCCCGCCACGGCCGGTGGGCCGACGAGCGTGCTGCTGGTCTCCCCCGAGAGCGAGCAGACGGCCGCGCTGTACTACTCCGACAAGGGGTACGCCGCCCTGGAGCGGCTGCTGGGCCCGCTCGGGCAGGGCACCCGCGACAAGCCTCCGGAGGCCGATCTGGTCTCCTCACGGCTGATCAATGTCAGCTGGATGGTGCACGACGTGGACCCCTGGCGCATCGACCGGGTCTATGTGATGGCCGAGGGCAAGGCCGTGTGGATCCACACCGCGGGGAAGCTCACGGGGGCGCCCACCGGGGCCTGGCATCGCGCGGAGCACCCGTCCGAGCTGCGGGCACTGCTGAAGAGCCTCGGCCTGATGGGCGAGAAGGCGAGCACCGGCTCCGGGTCCGCCGTCTACCCCGCGCCCTGGGAGACGGCGGCGACGCCCACCCCCGCCGAGGAGGCTCCGGATCAGGGCCGGGAAGAGGCAGCGGCCTCCGCCGCCCGGTCGGCGGGTGACGGCACCGGCTGGTGGTGGGCCATACCGGGAGCGGCGGCCGGAGTGGCCCTGGGCCTGGTGGTGCGCCCCCGGATGGACCGGCTGCCCTCGATACGCAGGCGCCGGGAGCCGCCGGAGCCGCGGCAGGAGCTGCTGGATCTGTGAGACACCGCCGCGCGTCGGCCCGGGCACGGGGCCGGACCGCCGCGCGGCGAGCCGCGGCGGGCGTCAGCCGAGGTCGATCTCCGGGTACAGCGGGAAGCCGGCCACCAGGTCGGTGGCGCGGCGGGAGATCTCGTCGGCGATCTTCGGGTCGAGGACGTGGGAGGCCTTGGACGGGGCGCCGGACTTGGTGGTGCCGGGCTCGGTGGCGGTGAGCACGCGGTCGATGAGTCCGGCCACCTCGTCCATCTCGGCGGTGCCCAGGCCGCGCGTGGTCAGCGCGGGGGTGCCGATGCGGATGCCGGAGGTGTACCAGGCGCCGTTGGGGTCGGCGGGGATGGCGTTGCGGTTGGTGACGATGCCCGAGTCCAGCAGGGCGGCCTCCGCCTGGCGGCCGGTGAGGCCGTAGGAGGTGGCGACGTCGATCAGGTTGAGGTGGTTGTCGGTGCCGCCGGTGACCAGGGTGGCGCCGCGGCGCATCAGGCCCTCGGCGAGGGCGCGCGAGTTGTCGACGATGCGCTGGGCGTAGTCCTGGAAGGAGGGCTGCCGGGCCTCGGCGAGGGCGACCGCCTTGGCCGCCATGACGTGCGGGAGCGGGCCGCCGAGGACCATCGGGCAGCCTCGGTCGACCTGGTCCTTGAGGGAGTCGTCGCACAGCACCATGCCGCCGCGCGGGCCGCGCAGGGACTTGTGGGTGGTGGTGGTGACGATCTGGGCGTGCGGCACCGGGTCGAAGTCACCGGTGAGGACCTTGCCGGCGACCAGGCCCGCGAAGTGGGCCATGTCGACCATGAGCGTGGCGCCGACCTCGTCGGCGATCTCCCGCATGATCCGGAAGTTCACCAGACGGGGGTAGGCGGAGTAGCCGGCGACGATGATCAGCGGCTTGAACTCGCGGGCCTGGGCGCGCAGCGCCTCGTAGTCGATCAGGCCGGTGGCCGGGTCGGTGCCGTAGGAGCGCTGGTCGAACATCTTGCCGGAGATGTTCGGGCGGAAGCCGTGGGTGAGGTGGCCGCCGGCGTCCAGGGACATGCCGAGCATGCGCTGGTTGCCGAAGGCCTGGCGCAGCTCGGCCCAGTCGGCCTCGGAGAGGTCGTTGATCTGGCGGACGCCGGTCTTCTCCAGGAACGGCGCCTCGACGCGGTCGGCGAGGACGGCCCAGAAGGCGACGAGGTTGGCGTCGATCCCGGAGTGCGGCTGGACATAGGCGTGGCGGGCGCCGAAGAGTTCGCGGGCGTGCTCGGCGGCGAGCGCCTCGACGGTGTCCACGTTGCGGCAGCCGGCGTAGAAGCGGCGGCCGATGGTGCCCTCGGCGTACTTGTCGCTGAACCAGTTGCCCATCGCCAGCAGGGTGGCCGGGGAGGCGTAGTTCTCGGAGGCGATCAGCTTGAGCATCTCGCGCTGGTCGGAGACCTCCTGGCCGATGGCGTCGGCGACGCGCGGCTCCACGGCGCGGATGACATCGAGGGCTGCGCGGTAGGCGGTGGACTCGCGGGAGAGGGGCGCGGACGTGTCGGACATCAGGACCTCCGGACGTGGACATTCGGCGTACACGGTTCGGCCCAGGCGCACGGCACACATTCCCGTACGGGCCGCTCCCCGATGGTCGGTCCCATCCCAGCGCGCCAGTCACGGCCCACGGTCAGCCTACCGGGTGCACCCTGTGCTTCCAGGAGAGCGTCCGCCATGCGGGCGCGATGTCCCAGTGGGCGGCACGCGCCGGGCGGCGGGCCGGCCTGCGGGGCACGGGCGTACGGACCGGCATCGGCGCGCTCGGGCTCGAGGACCGTCATGCGGCGCGTTCGGGCTCGCGCACCGGCCGGCGGGCACGAGGCTCGCGGGCCGAGCGGACAGGGGGCTCAGAGGATCACGTGGGGCAGGAAGCGGGCGTACTCGTCGGTCACCAGGCCCGAGGACTCGCGGATGCCGAGTCCGGCGGCCTCGTTCTCCACCACCCAGGCGCCCAGCACCACATGGTTGCCGTCGAAGGCGGGGAGGGGCGCCAGTTGCTGGTAGCAGCAGGGTTCGTCGCGGATCACGGGGTCGGCGCCGGGCTCGTGGACGGTGACGCCGGCGCCCTCCCGGCCGAGGAGGGGCTTGGCGACGTAGCCGGCGGTGCGGGCCAGGTCGCGCGGGCCGTCGAGGTAGGCCGGGAGGAGGTTGGGGTGGCCGGGGTGGAGCTCCCAGAGAACGGCGAGCAGGGCCTTGTTGCTGAGCAGCATCTTCCAGGCCGGTTCTATCCACAGGGTGCTGCCGGTGCCGCCGCCGTTGTCGAGGGTGTCCAGGACGTGACCGGCGAAGCGGTCGGTGGTGAGCCACTCCCAGGGGTAGAGCTTGAAGATGCTGCGGATGAAGCGCAGCCGGGTGTCCACGAAGCGTCCGGAGAGCCGGTCCCAGCCGATCTCCTCCATGGAGATCCACTGGGTCTGAAGCCCCGCCTGCTCCGCGGTCTCCTTGAGATAGGCGACCGTCATCAGGTCCTCGCCCAGCTCGTCGGCCTCGGAGTTGGCGAAGTACAGCACGCTGCCCGGCGGGAGCAGGGCGGACTGCTTCTTCCAGGCGTCGACGAGGCGTTCGTGCAGGGAGTTCCACTGGTCGGCGCCGGGGAAGCGCTCCTCCATCCAGAACCACTGCGGGGACGCCGCCTCCACCAGCGAGGTGGGCGTGTCGGCGTTGTACTCCAGGAGCTTGGCCGGTCCGGTGCCGTCGTAGCGGAGGTCGAAGCGGCCGTAGACGGAGGGGAGTTCGGCGCGCCGGCGCCAGGACTCGGCGACCGCGGCGGCCACCCGCGGGTCGGTGATGCCGAGGTCGGCGAAGCGGTCGGCGGTGACGATGTGCTCGGCGGCGGCGAGGCACATGCGGTGCAGTTCCTCGACCGTCTCCTCCAGCGCCTCCACCTCCTTCAGGCTGAAGACGTAGTAGGCGCTCTCGTCCCAGTACGGGCGCAGGGAGCCGTCCGGGTAGCGGGTGAGCGGGTAGATCAGCCCCTGCTCCTCGACGGTCTGCTGCCAGCCGGGGCGGGGCTCTATGGTGCGGCGTTCCATGGGTGGCCTTCGGTCGGCGTCGGCGGGCAGGGGCGGCGGGCCGGCGGGGGCGGGCGCCGCTCAGCCGCCGCCGCTGCCGGAGCCGGAGCAGCCGAAGCCGCCGCGCTCGACGGCCTCGCTGCGGCTGAAGGTTCCGTTGTCGGCGTAGCCGTTGCTGACGTCGGCGTCGTAGTACCAGTCGGCGTCCATGCGCTTGCCGCCGGTCTTGCGGTTCTTGCCGTAGGAGGACGTGCCGGAGGACGTGCAGTTCTTGTCGGCGACGATCTTGTAGCCGTTGATGAAGTCGTAGCTGTCGCGGTCCACGCAGCGGCGGTCCGGGTCCGAGCCGCAGGCGGACAGGGCCGCCGCGAGGACACCCATGCTGCCGAGCACCACCGTGCTGGAGCGCAGCCGCCTCGGTGTGTCTGCCATGTTCTTCACTCCCCCGTGTACGGCCGGTGGCGGCCGGCTGTCCGTACGCCGACTCGCCCCGGACAGCCTAGAGATGGGCCCGACGGGGTGGCGAGAGGCCCCCTCACCTGCGCCTCGACCTACTGTCCTTATGTGATCTTTGGCATGGTGTGCGCCCCTTGGTTCGGCGGTCTGCTACGGCACGGCGACGGTGCTCCAGGCCATCGCCGCACGCACGGCGGCGGCCACCCACCCGAGCAGCGATGTGGTGCTGCTGCGGGCGCTGCGGCACTGGCGCTATCTGCTCGGGCTGGCGCAGCGTCAGCACAGACGTCAGGGCAGTGCCTGGCGGACTTCAGGCAACGCCTGGCAGATGGCAGGGCAACGCCTGGCAGATGTCAGGGCAGTGCCCTGCAGAGGGCCTCCAGGGTGGCCGACCAGGCGTGGTCGGGCGGGGTGGCGTAGCCGACGACCAGGGCGTCCGGGGAGGTGACCTCGGCGGCGGGGTGCCGGTAGCGGCTGAGGCCGTGAACGGTCAGGCCCTGCCAGGTGGCCGCCTGCACCACCGGCTGCTCGGTGCCGGGCGGCAGCCGCAGCACGGCGTGCAGGCCGGCCGCGATGCCGGTGACCCGGACGTCGGGGGCGCGGGCGGCCAGCGCCGCCACCAGGGCGTCGCGGCGGCGCCGGTAGCACAGGCGGGCGGAGCGGACATGCCGGTCGTAGGCACCGGAGGTGAGGAACTCCGCCAGGGTGAGCTGCTCCACCACGCTCACCGAGCGGCCGCCGCCGTGGTCGAGGACGTCCGGCAGGAGGGCGGGCGGGACCATCATCCAGCCCAGGCGCAGACCGGGGGCCAGGGCCTTGCTGGCGGTGCCCAGGCCGAGAGCTACGCCCCCGAGCAGCCCCCGCGCCTCGACTGGGCCGCCCTCGCCCCCGACTTCTTCAAGGCGATGGTCCGGCTGGACGCGGCGGCCCGCAAGGGCCTCGACCCGCGGCTGCTGGAGCTGGTGAAGGTCCGCGCCTCGCAGATCAACCAGTGCGCCCTCTGCCTGGACATGCACAGCAAGGACGCCCTGGCGGCCGGCGAGAGCGTGGAGCGGATCATCCAGCTGAGCGCCTGGAGGGAGTCCCCGCACTGCTACACGGAGCGGGAGCTGGCGGCCCTGGCGCTGACCGAGGCGGTCACCGTCCTCACCGACGGCTTCGTGCCCGACGAGGTCTACGAGCACGCCGCCCAGCACTTCCAGGAGGCCGAGCTGGCGCAGCTGATCGCCGCGATCACGGTGATCAACGCCTGGAACCGCTTCGGGGTGACCTGCCGCCGCACACCGGGCCACTACCAGCCGGGGCAGCACGCATGACCGCACCCAACTGGCCCATCTGGTCGCCCTGATCACCGTGATCAACAGCTGGAACCGGCTGATGGTCAGCCGCCGGATCCCGCCCGGGAGCACTCGGTGGTGAGCGCCGGGGAGAACGCGGTCATGAGCAGGGCCGAGGGCCTGCCGTTTGGATCAGCCCGCAGACGCGGGGTCCGGCACGCACATCTGCGGCGTTGTCGTCGGTTGCCGATGCTCCGCATCGGCGCCCTCCTCCGCCTTGCAGCTGCACACTGCGCGCACCAGACCCCGCTCACCGGTGCTGACAAGGCGCCGGCGATTCCCGCAGGCTGATCCAAACGAAAGGCCCTACGTCCCCGGGGTCAGGGCAGCCACGTGCGCCAGGTGGACTCGTGGCTGTCCACCCACTTCTTCGCCGCCTGACGCGGGGTCAGCTTCTGGTCGGCGATCATCAGGGCGACCTCGTTCTGGTCCTCGGTCGTCCACTTGAACTTCTTCAGGAAGTCCGCCGCCTTCCCGCCCTTCTTCGCGAAGTCCGCGTTGAGGTACTTCTGCAGCGGGGTGTGCGGGTAGGCGCAGGCGACCTTCGCCGGGTCGGCGTCGCAGCCCTCCTTGTAAGGAGGCAGCTTCACCTCCGTCATGGGCACCTGCTCGGAGAGCCACTGGGGGGTGTACCAGTAGGTCAGGAAGGGCTTCTTCTGGTTGGCGAACTGCTTGATCTGGGTGATCTGCGCCGCCTCGGAGCCGGCGAAGACCACCTTGTAGTCCAGCTTCAGGTTCTTCACCAGCGCCTTGTCGTTGGTGACGTAGGACGGTGAGCCGTCCAGCAACTGGCCCTTGCCGCCGCTCTCCGGGGTGCGGAACTTGTCGGCGTACTTGTTGAGGTTCTTCCAGTCGGTGACGTCCGGGTGCTGCTCGGCGAAGTACGTCGGGACGAACCAGCCGATGTGCCCGGTGACGCCGAGGTCGCCGCCGCGGACGATGGTCTTCTTGTCCTCGACGTAGCGCTGCTCCTGGTCGGGGTGGCCCCAGTCCTCCAGGATGGCGTCGACCCGGCCCTGGCTGAGCGCGTCCCAGGCGGGCACCTCGTCGACCTGCACGGTGTCGACGCGGTAGCCGAGTTCGTGCTCCAGCAGGTACTGGGCGACGGCGACATTGGCCTGCGCGCCGACCCAGGACTGCACGGACAGGGTGACCGTCCGGGCGCCCTGGGCGTTGGCGAACGGCGACGCCTGCTTGGTCATGTCGGCGGCGCCGCAGCCGGTCAGCGTCAGCAGCAGCAGCGCGGACGCACCGGCCGCCACGGAGTTCGGACGCGTCCTGCCCGTACGGGTCCGGGGCTTGCGCGTCCGGAGCGGGCCCGTACCGGCCCGGGACATCCGGGGCATACGGAGTCGCATGTCACGCTCCCTTCTTGGCGCGGCGTTCGGTGGGCTGGGTCACCCGGTCGAGCATCAGCCCCAGGCAGACGATCGCGGCCCCGGCCACCAGGCCGGTCGCCAGGTCGCCCTGGGCGAGGCCGAAGACGACGTCGTAGCCGAGCGCTCCGCCGCCGACCAGGCCGCCGATGATGACGACGGCGAGGACCAGCACCACGCCCTGGTTCACGGCGAGCAGCAGCGCCGGGCGGGCCAGCGGCAGCTGGACCTGGCGCAGTTGCTGGCCGCTGGTCGCGCCGAGCGAGCGGGCCGACTCCAGCGCGGCCGGGTCGACCCGGCGCAGCCCCTGGGCGGTGATGCGCACCACGGCGGGCAGCGCGTAGACGATGGCGGCGGCCACCGCCGGGGCGCGCCCGACCCCGAAGAGGGCGACGACCGGGATCAGATACACGAACTGCGGCATCGTCTGGAACACGTCCAGGACCGGGCGCAGCATCCGCTCGACGCGGTCGCTGCGGGCCGCGGCGATACCGGTCGCGAAGCCGATGACCAGGGTGACGGCGACGGCGGCGAGGACCTGGGAGAGCGTGTCGAGGGACTGGTCCCACACGCCGAGCACACCGATCGCGGCCATGGCGAGCACGGCGGTCAGCGCGGTGCGCCAGGTGCCGATGAGCCAGGCCGGCGCCGCGACGGCGAGCAGCACCGACCACCACGGCAGCCACTGCAGCCCGTCGCGCAGCGGATCCAGCACCCAGGTGGTGAAGCGGCCCGCCCAGTCGGCGGTGCCGCCGACCACGGGCACGCCCGTGTACAGGTGGGCGGTCATCCAGTCGACCGCCCGGTTGACGGGATCGGCGATGCCGACGACCCAGTTCGTGGGCCATTCCAGCCGGCCCGCGAGCCGCCCGGCGACGGCGACCACGGCCGCGGCGGCCAGCGCCGCCAGCCACAGCGCACGGGAGTTGCGGGCGGGCTCCTGCCCGAGGCGGGCGCCGGCCGCGCCGGTCACCCGGTCCAGCACCACGGCGAGCAGCACGATCGGCACCCCGGCCGCGAGCGCGGCGCCCACGTCGACCGAGGCGAGCGCCTGGTAGACGCGGTCGCCGAGGCCGCCGGCGCCGATGACGGAGGCGATCACGGCCATGGACAGCGCCATCATGATCGTCTGGTTGAGCCCGAGCAGGAGTTCCTTGCGGGCGAGCGGGATGCGGGCGGTCAGCAGGCGCTGGCGTGCGGTGGAGCCGAGCGACTCGACCGCCTCCAGCACCTCCTTGTCGGCGCCGCGCAGCCCGAGCGAGGTCAGCCGGGCCATCGGCGGCGCGGCGTAGATGACGGTGGCCAGCACGGCCGCCGGGACGCCGATGCCGAAGACCAGCACCACGGGGAGCAGATAGGCGAAGGCCGGCAGCACCTGCATGGTGTCCAGGACCGGGCGCAGCAGCCGGTCCATCCGGTCGGACAGCCCCGCGGCCAGGCCCAGCAGCGCACCGACGAGGACGGACACCGCCACCGCCACGACCATCAGCGCGAGCGTCTGCATCGTCGGCACCCACATGCCGAGCAGGCCGCAGACGAGGAACGCCACCGCGGTGCCCAGCGCCAGCCGGATGCCGGCGACCCGCCAGGCGACCAGTGCGGCCACGGCCGTCACCCCCGCCCAGCCGACGGCGAGGAGGGCGAGGTAGACGGCGCGGACGGCGATGACGACGACGTTGCTGACGTGGCCGAGGAAGTAGAGGAAGAGGGGGTGGGAGTCCCGGTTGTCGATGATCCAGTCGCTGGCGTCGGCGAGCGGCCCGGAGACGTCGACGGTGAGCGCCTCCGGCCAGGCACCACTGGAGAAGCGGGTCACCGCCAGCGGCACCAGGACGGCGGCGAGGACGGCGAGCGCGAGCAGCTTGCGCACGGCGGCGTTGGCCAGGATGCCCGGCGGGGAGCTCTTCTGTGCGGTCGCGGTGATCGTCGCCATCACACCGGCTCCTCGCTCGCAGCACCGGACCCGGCGGCTGCGTCATCCGCCGCGACCGCGGCGGGTGCGGCCGCCGTGCCCGCCACCACGGCCAGCAGCGCGGGCGCGTCGACCACGCCCAGGCAGCGGCCCTGGTCCATCACCCGGGCCGGTCCGCCCGCACGGGCCACCGCCTCGATGGCCTCGGCCACGGTGGCGTCCGGGCGCACCGCCGGGCCGTTCCCCGCCTCCTCCGCCGAGTCGGCGGGGCGCATGGCCCGGCGGGCCGTGATGACCTGCTCGCGCGGGACGTCGCGGACGAACGCGCGGACGTAGTCGTCGGCGGGCGAGCCCACGATCTCCTCGGGCGTGCCGAGCTGCACGACCCGGCCGTCCCGCATCAGGGCGATGCGGTCGCCCAGCTTCAGGGCCTCCTGGAGGTCATGGGTGATGAAGACCATGGTGCGGCCCTCCTCGCGGTGCAGCCGGATCACCTCCTCCTGCATGTCCCGCCGGATCAGCGGGTCGAGCGCGCTGAACGGCTCGTCGAACAGCAGGACCTCGGGGTCGACGGCCAGGGCGCGGGCCAGGCCGACGCGCTGGCGCTGACCGCCGGACAGCTGGGCGGGTCTGCGCTGCTCCATGCCCTCCAGCCCGACCTTGGCCACGACCTCGGCGGCTCTGGCGCGCCGCTCGGTCCTGCCGACGCCCTGGATCTCCAGGCCGTAGGCCACGTTGTCCAGGACGGTGCGGTGCGGCAGCAGCCCGAAGTGCTGGAAGACCATGGCGGCGCGGTGCCGGCGCAGCTCGCGCAGCCGGGCCTTGTCCATGGCGCGCACGTCCTCGCCGTCGATGACGATGGTGCCGGCGGTCGGCTCGATGAGCCGGGTCAGACAGCGGACCAGGGTGGACTTGCCGGAGCCGGACAGGCCCATGACGACGAAGACCTCGCCCTTGCGGACGTCGAAGGAGACGTCCCGGACGGCGGCCGTGCAGCCGGTGCGGGAGCGCAGTTCGGCCTGGCCGAGCGCGGTCAGCTCGGGGTCGCCGGGTATCCGGTCGGCCTTCGGCCCGAAGACCTTCCACAGTCCCTCGACGGAGAACACGGGGACGGTGACCTCGGCGTTTCCGGTGTCGCCCGCGTTCTTGATGTTCTTCGGACCGTTGCTCGCGGTCGGTGCGGCGGTACCCATCAGGCGTCACCACCGATCAGATCGGCGGCGCGTTCTCCGACCATGAGCACGCCGATCATCGGGTTCACGGCGGTCATGGTCGGGAAGACGGAGGCGTCGGCGATGCGGATGCCCTCCAGGCCGCGGATGCGCAGCTCGGGGTCGACGACGGCGAGTTCGTCGGTGGCGGCGCCCATCTTGCAGGTGCCCGCCGGGTGGTAGACGGTGTGGGCGACCTTGCGGGCGTACTCGCTGAGCTCCTCGTCACCGGTGATGTGCGGGCCGGGCGCCACCTCACGCTTCAGCCAGCCGGCCAGCGGCTCGGTCCTGGCGATCTCACGGGCGATGCGGATGCCGTCGACCAGCGTGCGGCCGTCGTAGTCGTCCTCGTCGGTGAAGTACCGGAAGTCCAGCGCGGGCTTGACCTCGGGGTCGGCGCTGGTCAGGTAGAGCCGGCCGCGGCTCTTCGGCTTGGGGATGTTCGGGGTCATGGAGACGCCGAACTCGGGCCGCTGGTAGCCCAGTCGCTCCGGGTTGTCGGTGAACGGGATCTGGTAGAAGTGGAACATCAGGTCCGGGCCCGCGTGCTCGGGGTCGCGGCGCACGAACAGACCGGCGTCGGAGTCCATCGCGGAGTTCTCCGGGATGGGTCCGTGCGTCTCCCAGACGATCACCGACTCGGGGTGGTCGAGCAGGTTCTCACCGACGCCGGGCAGGTCGTGCACCACGGGGATGCCAAGGGCCTCCAGGTCCCCCCGCGGCCCGATGCCCGAGTGCAGCAGCAGCCGGGGCGAGTCGACGGCACCGGCGCACACCACCACCTCGTTGCGGGCGCGCACGAGGATCTCCTCGCCCTCCTTGGTGCGCACATGGACGCCCTCGGCGCGGGTGCCGTTCAACTGGAGCTTGTACGCCCAGGTCTCCAGCATGATCGTGAGGTTGGCCCGCTCGTCCATGACCGGGTGCAGATACGCCACCGAGGCCGAGGAACGCTGGTTGTTCTCCGGGTGGTAGGCCAGGTCGAAGAAGCCGACGCCCTCGTTGAACGGCTTCTTGTTGAAGCCCTCGATGCGCGGCACGCCGAGCGCGGCCTGCGCGGCGTCCACGAAGTCACGGGCGATGGCGTTCCGGTCCTTCTCGTCGACCGGGACGATGTTGTTCTTCAGGCGGGCGTAGTACGCCTCCATCTGCACCGCGCCCCAGCCGTGCGCGCCGGCCTGCTCCCACTCGTCCCAGTCGGACGGCAGCGGCTTGAACGCGATGAGCGTGTTGTGGGAGGAACAGCCGCCGAGGACGCGGGCGCGGCTGTGCCGGATGTGCGAGTTGCCGCGCGGCTGCTCGGTGGTCGGGTAGTCGTAGTCCAGCTCGCCACCGAGCAGGCCCATCCACCGGCGCAGCGTCAGCACGTCGTCCCGGCCGACGTCACTGGGTCCGCCCTCGATGACGGCGACCGTGACGTCCGGGTTCTCGGTGAGCCGGGAGGCGATCACCGAACCTGCGGTGCCGCCGCCGACGACGACGTAGTCGAACTCCCGCGTGTGCTCGGGCATGAACGGTTCTCCTTCGGGGACTTGGAAATCCGGATGGATACCTGGGTTGACTGGGTTGGCTGGTCGGGGCTGGTCGTGTGACAGATACGCAGGCCGCGGCAGGGGCGCCGCGTGCCGCCGCCGGCGATACGGCGCTAGGGATCCGTCAACGGCCTGCCCCTCGCCGGGTGTTCACCGGACGAACGGCCTACGGGAAAGGGGCCGCGACGCAGCGGCATCCGCGGCGCGGCGCTCACCACGACCACCGGTCCGCGACACGGGACAGCGGCACGGCGTCCGCCGCAGCAAGCGCGCATCGCCGCGGACCGTTCCGGCACGCGCGATCGCCTCCTCGCGCGGCCCGCGACCCGGGCGGCGCCGGCCCGGGATCGCCGGCGCTCGCCGGGAGCCCACGGGACTCGGACTCACCGGGCTCGAGCTCACCGGACGCGAGGTCACCGGACGCGAGGTCACGGGGCTGAAGGTCACCGGACTCGCGGTCCCGGGCCGCGCACCGCCGGCGCCGCACGCCCGGCACTTCCCCGGCGCTCCGTGCCGACCGCACGCCCGGCACTTCCCCGGCGCTCCGTGCCGACCGCACGCCCGGCACTTCCCCGGCGCTCCGTGCCCCGGCCCTCGCCGCTCAGCCCGCGAACCAGCGCACCGGCTTGGGAGCCAGGTTCTGGTACACATGCTTGGTCTCGCGGTACTCGGCGAGCCCGGCCGGGCCCAGCTCGCGGCCCACGCCGCTCTTGCCAAAGCCGCCCCACTCCGCCTGCGGGAGGTAGGGGTGGAAGTCGTTGATCCACACCGTGCCGTGCCGCAGCCGCCCGGCCACGCGCCGGGCGCGGCCCGGGTCGCTGGTCCACACCGCGCCGGCCAGCCCGTACTCGGTGTCGTTGGCGAGCGCGACCGCCTCGTCCTCGGTGCGGAACGTCTCGACGGTGAGGACCGGTCCGAAGACCTCCTCCCGCACCACCCGCATCTCACGGTGGCAGCGGTCCAGCACGGTCGGCTCGTAGAAGTACCCGCTCGCGGGGCGTTCGGCGGACGGCTCGGGACGCTTGCCGCCGGTGCGCAGCACCGCGCCCTCGGACAGCGCGGAGGCCACGTAGTCCTCCACCTTGGCGCGCTGCTGCTCGGAGACCAGCGGCCCGCACTCGACACCCTCCTCGGTGCCGCGGCCGAGCCTGATCTTCTCGGCCCGCCGGGCGAGTTCGGCGACGAAGCGCTCGCGCACCGACTCCTCGACGATCAGCCGCGAGCCCGCCGAGCACACCTGGCCGCTGTGGATGAACGCGGCGTTGAGGGCCTGGTCGACGGCGGTGTCGAAGCCCTCCTCGGTGGCGCAGGCGTCGGCGAAGACGACATTGGGGTTCTTGCCGCCCAGTTCGAGGGCGACCTTCTTCACGGTCGGCGCGGCCGCCTGGGCGACCTTGACGCCGCTGACCAGCCCGCCGGTGAAGGAGACCAGATCGACGTCGGGGTGCTCGGCGAGCCGCGCGCCGACGGTGTGACCCGGTCCGGTGACGATGTTGGCGACGCCGGCCGGCAGTCCCGCCTCGATCAGCAGGTCGATGAGCGCGACGGTCGTCAGCGGGGTGATCTCACTGGGCTTGATGACGAAGGTGTTGCCCGCGGCCAGCGCCGGAGCGATCTTCCAACTGGCCTGGAGCAGCGGGTAGTTCCAGGGCGTGATCATCGCGCAGACGCCGACCGGCTCGTGCACGACGACGCTGTGGATGTCGCTCGACCCCGCGTCGACGACCCGGCCGGGCGCCTCCGCCGCGATCAGGTCGGCGAAGTAGCGGAAGGCGTCGGCGACACAGTCGATGTCGATGCGCCCCTCTTCGACGGTCTTGCCGGCGTCCCGGCTCTCCAGCAGGCCCAGCTCCTCCCGGTCCCGCACGAGGAGATCGGCGACGCGGCGCAGCAGCGCGGCCCGCTCGGCGGCGGGCGTGTGCGGCCACGGCCCCTCGTCGAAGGCGCGCCGCGCGGCGGCCACCGCCACATCGGTGTCCTTCTCGTCACCCTCCGCGACCACGGCGAACGGCTGCGCGTCCGCGGGGTCGAGGATCTCGCGGGTGGCCCCCGAGACAGCCGCTCGCCACTCGCCCCCCGCATGGATGGTGTCGCGCGCCTGGAGTTGGGTACTGTCCGCCATGATCGGTTACTGCCTTCCGTTCCTGTTCAGCGCCCGTGGAACACACAGGTGTTCACCTACGGGACCGGGTGCTTCTGCCCCCCGGCCCGGAATGCATGCGCAATTGACGCCGAACGTGCGCAGCGTCACGGAAGATTCGGACATTGCCCACTCAAACGCCCACGCTGTAAGCGGGCGGTGACGAAGCGTGCCGCGGGCCCGTGGTCTGGGGCCTTTCGTTTGGATCAGCCTGCGGGAATCGCCGGCGCCTTGTCAGCACCGGTGAGCGGGGTCTGGTGCGTGCAGCTGCACGACAGGCTCTGGCTCAGCCGCAAGTGGTGTACGGCGGGCAGAACACGCTCAGCGCCGTCCGCAGCAGCTCCCGCTCGTCCTCCCGTCCGTCGGCGTCGGCACCGTAGACGGCGACGGCGTACACCTTCCCGTCGGCGGCCTCGAAGCGCTGGTCGACGACGTGCCAGGTGCCGACGTCGGGCTCGCCCTTGAACGAGTCGGCCAGGTACTCCAGCCGGGAGCCGGCGAAGTCGCCGTCGTCCAGGTTCTGCAGGGACAGCTCGGTGAACCCGGGTGCCTTGGCCACCCTGTCCGAGAGGAACTCCTCGTGCGACGCCTGCGGGGACGGCTCCAGCACCTCGAAGACCTGGATGCGGCGGTCGCCGCCCGGGCTGCGGTAGTTCACCACGTCGAAGCCGTGCTTCGAGGGC
This sequence comes from Streptomyces thermocarboxydovorans, assembly GCF_039524635.1. Classification (NCBI taxonomy): domain Bacteria; kingdom Bacillati; phylum Actinomycetota; class Actinomycetes; order Kitasatosporales; family Streptomycetaceae; genus Streptomyces; species Streptomyces thermocarboxydovorans. The sequence goes on from NZ_BAAAGU010000040.1 coordinate 43,553, forward strand.
ACCGTGGCGCGGGTCCAGCCCGTGGGGCGGGCGATGGTGAAGCCCTCGGGGTCGGCGTACGACTCGTATCCGGCGGGGAGGTCCGCGCCGCCGCTGTCCAGGGCGGAGGACGATGCGGAGGGCGAATCGGCGGGTGTCGTCTGCTGCCCTCCGGAACCCTGCTCCGGGTTCTCGCCGGAGGCGCCGGGTGTCTGGGAAGCGGTCGCGGCGACGGAGGCGTTGCCGCCGTCGGCGCCGTCCTCGGCTCCGTCGCCGTTCTTGACGACCAGCGTCACGGCCAGCCCCACGATCACCCCGACCGCGGCGGCGCCTCCCACGACGCCCCAGATCCGCCCGCTGTTCCGCCCGGACCGCACCGGCTCGGGTACGCCGGGTACGTGGCCGGGCCCGAAGGACACCCCGGGAACCTGCCACGGCGGCGGAGTGGCAGCCGAGGGCGGAGGCGGCGCCGGAGCGACACCGGCACCCGGTCTCTGGATCCCGGTGAGTGTGGGCGCGTAGTGCGCGGGGTCGGGGAGGCCGGCCGGGGCGGGGCCGGGGAGCCCGGCCGCTGCGGGACCGGGGAGCCCGGCCGGTGCGGGGCCGGGGTGCGCCGATGGGGCGGGAGCGGGAGTGCCCGCCGGCGGCTGCTCGTCACCGGCCTTGGAGAATCCCACGCCGCCGGGGGCGTCCGCCGGGGTGCTACCAGCGGCACCTGCCTGAGCAGCGCTGGCGGCATCCGCCGAGGCGCCACCAGCAGCACCCGCCCGACCAGCGCCGGCGGCGCCCACCGGGCCAGCGCTGGCAGCATCCCCACCACCGACACCCGCCGAGGCGCCACCAGCAACACCCGCCCGACCGACGCCAGCGGCAGCCTCCGCCGGACCGCGGCCGGCGGCATCAGCTGCCCCGTCGGCACCCGCACCCGCACCCGCACCCGCACCCGCAGCAGGGCCGCCACCACGGGACTTCGCCCGACCACTGTCGGAGTCAGCCGAGTCGCCACCAACACCGGAATCAGCCGCGCCGCCACCCCCGGCGTCAGCCGTGCCGCCGCCGTCGCCCGCACGGTCCGTGCCCGCGGGCGCCGACTCGCCCGCGGCAGGGGGCCACTGGACCGGACCGGCCTCCTCCCCGGCTCCCGGCGTCGAGCCCTCCGCACCGCTCCCCTCGCCGGTCCCGGCCGGCTCGTCCCCGGCGTCCTCCCAGCGCTGGTTCTCCTCGTTCCAGTACAGCGGTCCGGTGCCCGTGCCCATCTGTCCCCCCTTGCCTCACTCACCTCACGGTGGTCTACCCCCACCTCACATGCCGAGCAGCCCCGCCACGGTTCCCGCGGAGGCGAGCAGCGCGGTGAGGGCCTGGGCGTCCGCGAGGAGGTCCCGGAGTCTCTGCAGCCGGCTCGGGCCGGCCGCACCCGTGCGGTTGATCTCATCCTCCGTCTCGGCGAGCGCCGCGTCGAGTTCCGCGGTCTGATCGGTCTGCCGCACCCGGCCGCCGGCCAGATCCCCCCGCAGTTCACGCACCGCCCGCAGCAGTTCCTCGGCGGCCTCGTCGCGCGGTGCGGCCCCGCCGCCCTGCTGGTGGCTGACCGCGCGGGCGTGGCTGCCGATGGCGAAGGTGCTGCCCGAGACGTCCCCGATCCGGACGGTCGGCTCCTCACTTGCCATGGCTCGCGGCTCCCTTCTGCGGCCCGGGGCCGCCGCTGGTGGCGCTGGCGTGCTCGCCGATGGCGAAGGTGGACGCCTCGACCCGGTCGATGTGCACGGCGCCGTTGCTGACGTTGACGATCTTCTGCACGAACTCGCCGGTCTCGTATCCGGCCTCGGCCAGGGCGAGCCGCACCCCTCGCCCGATGCGGTCCTGCACACCACGCAGATACCGGGCCACGTCCATCTCCTGGAAGGTGGACCCCGTCTCGACCGCGGCCACCTCCCGCACGGAGAGAGCCGGCCCCTCCGGCAGCGCCCGGACCTGATTGCCCATCAGCAGCCGCCATGCGTGACCCGCGCCCCGGCCGAGGGTGACCAGCGCCCGCCCGGCCGACCCGGGCACCAGCACCAGTGCGGCGACCGCCTTGCCGAAGCCGTTGCTGGTGCGGAACCGGTGCGCGATGCGGTCCGCGTTCTTGAACTCGGGGTTCACCGGCGTCAGTACGTGCGGGGCGATCTCCAGCACCAGCATCCGGCCCTGGGTGTGGATGCGGACGTAGACGGTGACGACCAGCTCCTCCTCCCAGCCGCCGACCCGCACCCGCAGGAAGTGGCGCCGCTTCTCGCCGCCCTCCTCCACCGACCGCTGCCGGTGCTGCTCGAAGCTGTCGGGGTCGTAGGGCGCCTGGTCGCGCGAGGTCAGTCCCTCGACCGGCAGGAAGACGCACTCGTCGATCTCCAGCCGCCGCAGCCGGTCGCGCACCGCCGTGCCCGCGTGGGGGGCCGGGCGGCGCAGCTGTCCGAGCATGGGCCCGATCCGCTCGAGGATCGCCCGGTTGTTGATCGGCTGCTGCTTCTTCGCCGCGTCCGGCCGGAGTTCGACCGTGAGCACCCAGGTGTCGTACGGCTCCCCCGCCCCGCGGAACGGACCGGCCTCGTCGTACATGATCAGCGGGGCGTGCTGCTCCCGCCGGATGAGGTTCTTCAGCCGCCGGAAGCGCGCGCCTTCCCCGTGCTCCGCGGGGTCGTTCGCCACGTCCGGGAACCGCTGCGGGGAGAGCTCCGCGGAGAGCACCCGGGCGAACTGCCCGCGCCGTGCCGCCTCGCAGAGGGCGATGATCGCGAAGACGGCGAGAGTGAGCCAGCCGTGCCACGCCTCCACCTCGTCGCCGCCCAGGCCGGCGAACGGGGCCAGGGCGTCCCCCGCGTCGGACGACGTGAGCCCGGAGTCGTCGGACTCCCCGGGGCCATAGGGGTTGTACGGGGCGTACGGGTCGTACGTCGAGCCGGACTCGTCCGAGTCGCCGGAGTCGCCGGAGTCGCCGGAGTCGTCCTGGAGGTCGGCACCGGCGGCCACGTTCCCGACGACGAACAGCCCGAAGGCGAACATCAGACGGCCGCACCAGCGGACGAGGAACGCGCCGATCATCCGGAGCACCAGCGGGCCGGGGGCGCGGTCGCGGATCCAGGGCGCGAGGGCGATGAGCAGGCTGGGCCAGAGCAGACCGAACAGCAGCCAGCCGCTCAGCGGCAGGCCGACCACCCATAACCCGAGGATCGCGGCGGCCCAGAGCAGTTCGAGGTGCCGGGCGCGCAGGGCGTGCGCCAGGACGCGGGCGGCGTCGAAGCCGAGCGAGGGCGCCACGAACCGCTGCTGGTTCACATACAGCTCGTCGATCACCCGGTCGCGGTAGGCGGGGTTCAGATACGTTCCCGCGCACAGCAGCCGGGTCGCCTCGCTGGCGTGCGGCGGGTCGGGCGGAAGGTCGGGAGGCTGCGGGATGTCAGCAGATTGCTGGTTGTCGGCGTGGTGCGGTTGATGCGGCACGAATCCGGTGCTCACTCCGGGTCCCCCGATGCGCAAGTGTCGTAGGCGACGGACGGTCTGAAGGGGCATCAGCATAGAGGAGCCGCGAGAGTGCCGGGATCCACAATGTCAAGGCCTCACCTATGTGAGGTGCGTCAATCTTTGGCCATGGATCGTGTCGTCCCGGCTGCCGTCCCGCCGGCCCTTGCCCGAGTCCAGGAGTCGCAACGACTGAAGACGACTGAAGGGGCCCCGGCCGTCATGGGCGGCGGCGGGGCCCCTTCAGAACTGTGCTTCGGTGCGGCAGCTCAGTAGCGCGGCCGCTTGAACCACTCGGCGCTGGCGCGCTTCGAGGCGAAGACGATCAGCAGGATCGCCACCACCATGATGATGAGGCCGAGGCCGAAGGCGGCGAGGGTGAAGATGCCGGTGACGATGGCGAACGAGCCGTAGACGATCGAGCAGACGCGGACGCCGTTGCCGCCCTTGCCGTACTGCAGCAGCAGCACCAGGCCGAGCACCGCGAACACCGCCGCCAGGCCCGTGAGGAACACCACGACACCCTTGCCGACGTCGGCGAACTGCTGCAGGTCGGAGTCGCTCGATATGCCGGCCTCGGCCATCGTCTCGTCCCACTTGGACAGCTGGTAGCCGTACAGCACCGCGATGAGGAGATGGGCCGCGGCCACGACCGCGAGCATGATCCGCGCGGCACGCGTGATGCCCGGCATCTGCGTGGGGGCGTAACCCCCGGCGTAAGGCTGCTGCACCGGCGGAGCGGCGGGGTAGCCGTAACCGGGCTGTGCGGGCTGGCCGGGCTGCTGCGGCGGCTGCCCGTAGGGGTTGTTCGGGTCGCCGAAACTCATGGCGGATGTTCCTCCGTTGCGCTCAGGTGCGGGGACGGCGCGAGCCATGGCTCGGAGGAAGCTACAGATGCGGTGCGTCCCCCCGTGCTGCCCGCGGCACTGCGCGAATCATCGTTCTTGACCGGTCTCTTACTTGTCCAGTCACATTCCGCATGTGTTGTGCAAGTGCAACATCACTGATCTTGGTCGGATACGGGAGGAACGTGATCGCGGCCGCAGTCGTGGACATCACGGCCGCTCGTGACGCGGCTGATTGGAACCAGGCCCCGGTCATCCGGGAGGATGGGGCCATGACCGCCCAGATTCTCGATGGCAAGGCCACCGCAGCCGCGATCAAGTCCGATCTGACCGCCCGCGTGGCGGCGCTGAAGGAGAAGGGCATCACGCCCGGCCTCGGCACGATCCTCGTCGGGGACGACCCCGGCAGCCAGAAGTACGTCGCCGGCAAGCACCGCGACTGCGCCCAGGTCGGCATCGCCTCCATCCAGCGTGAGCTGCCCGCCACGGCCACGCAGGAGGAGATCGAGGCGGTCGTGCGGGAGCTCAACGAGGACCCCGCCTGCACCGGTTACATCGTCCAGCTGCCGCTGCCGAAGGGCATCGACGAGAACCGGATCCTCGAACTGATGGACCCGGACAAGGACGCCGACGGGCTGCACCCCATGAACCTGGGCCGGCTGGTGCTCAGCGAGCCCGCGCCCCTGCCCTGCACCCCGAACGGCGTGCTGACCCTGCTGCGCCGCTACGGCGTCGAGATCAAGGGCGCCGAGGTCGTGGTCGTCGGCCGCGGGGTGACCATCGGCCGCCCGATGCCGCTGCTGCTGACCCGGCGCAGCGAGAACGCCACGGTGACCCAGTGCCACACCGGCACCCGCGACCTGTCCGCCCACCTCAGGCGCGCGGACATCATCATCGCCGCGGCCGGCAGCGCCCACCTCATCCGCCCCGAGGACGTCAAGCCCGGTGCGGCCGTGCTGGACGTCGGCGTCTCCCGCGGCGCCGACGGCAAGATCGTGGGCGACGTCCACCCCGACGTGGCCGAGGTGGCCGGCTGGATCTCCCCCAACCCGGGCGGTGTCGGCCCGATGACCCGGGCCCAGCTGCTCGTCAACGTGGTCGAGGCGGCGGAGCGCAGTGCCGGCTGAGCAGGACACCCCGCGCACCGGGGAGACCCCCACGCGGACCGCGAACGCGCCCCGCTCCGAGGGCGGCGCGAGGCGGCGCGAGGACGAGACACGTACCGAGGGCGGCGTGACGCAGCCCGAGGGCGAGGCCCGCGCCGAAGGCGAGCCTCGCGCCGAGGGCGACCGGGGCCGCGAGGCCGACGGAAAGCAGTCCCGGGAGTCGCCCCGCTCCGAAACCGACGGAAAGCAGTCCCAGGACGAGCCCCGCTCCCAAACCGACGGAAAGCAGTCCCAGGAGGCGCCCCGCTCCCAAACCGACGGAAAGCAGTCCCAGGACGAGCCCCGCTCCGAAGCCGACGGAAAGCAGGCCCGGGACGAGCCCCGCACCGGGGCCGGCGGGAAGACGGCCGAGGGCGAGACGCGCCCGGAGGATGACGACATCGCCGTCCGCGACCCCGTCAGCGCGCCCGACACCGGGGGCACGCCGCGGCGCACCACGCGCCGCTTCCCGCTGTTCACCCGGGACACCGCGCGCCCCGAGGGCGGCGGCCGCGCGGCGCCCGGTGACGCACCGGCGCCCGCCCGGCAGTGGCCGATCCTGGCGGTGCTGCTCACGGTGGGGCTCGGTCTGCTGCTGACCGCGCTGGACGCGTTCCGCTGGGGCACGCTGCTGGTCGGTGCCGCCCTGGTGGCCGGTGCGGTGCTGCGCTGGCTGGTGCCGGACGTGGGCATGCTCGCCGTGCGCTCCCGCTTCACGGACATCCTCACGTACGGCGTCCTGGGGACGGCGATCGTGCTGCTCGCCCTGATGATGCAGCCGGATCCGTGGCTGGAGCTGCCGTTCCTGAAGGACATGCTGCACTTCACGGTCAGCAACTGACCCGGCACCCGGCGGTCAGTCGTTGACGGGACCGGCACCGGACGACGAAGACGGCGGCCCGTCCTCACCCCCGTGAAAGGACGGGCCGCCCCCGGGAACAACCCTCCCGCGCGGCGAAGTGCCTGTTCAACGGCTGTCCGGCTGCTGTGGCACGGAAGTGACCGTTCCGGTACGTCCCCCGGAATCCGCGGACAGACCCAAGATCTTCGTCACGCGGGATGAGTGGGACGACCGTGTTCTTACGTGTTCGTACATGTGGTTGCCGTGTGTCGATGTATTGACAAGTTCGCGAATGTGCCCCGAAGCCGTCCGACGGCGGAGCTAGCGTGGACATTCGGGATGGTCCGGGACGTCCCACGCAGATACGCCGGGTCGGGTTCGGTGGAGGGGGAGAGCGGTGGGACACTGGTGTCCACGCGAGAGGGCGCGCGAAGGCGCACGCCCGTAGCCCTGACGCTCCCGTGCGCCCCCACCCCGGGAACTGAGATCCTTACTGGCGGCATCCCTGTGGGTAACCAGAACGAGGACTCGGCCAAGGGCACCATGCGCGAGGAACGAAACAGCACGAACCGGGGGGAAGAGGGGGGAAGCAATGCCTCGTTGGAAGGCCTTGCCGGATGAGCTCGATCCGCAGATCAGAGAGTTCACGAGCCAGCTCAGGCGGGTCGTGGACCGCAGTGGCCTGAGCATCGCGTCCGTGTCGGACCGCACGGGCTACAGCAAGACGTCCTGGGAGCGGTATCTCAACGGACGGCTGCTCGCGCCGAAGGGCGCGATCGTGGCCCTGGCCGAGGTCACCGGCACGAACCCGGTGCATCTGACGACCATGTGGGAGCTCGCCGAGCGCGCCTGGAGCCGCTCGGAGATGCGCCACGACATGACCATGGAGGCGATCCGGATCTCGCAGGCGCGTGCCGCGCTCAGCGAGCTGGCCCCGCCCCCGACCGGGGGCAAGTCGCGCAAGAGCTCCGGGTCCCGCGCAGGCGTCGCCGGACCGGCCGGCGTTGCGCCGAGCGTCCCGGCGCAGCCCGGCGCCACGGACGTCGGCGGCTCCGGGGGCAACTCCTGGGGCGTCTCCGGCGGTTACCCGGGCACCTCCGTCCCGGCCGTCGGCCCGCAGCGGCCCGACGGCCGCGGGCCCGCCGTGCCGCCCCGCTCGGGCGGCCAGAGCCGCTCCGGCCGCGGCCAGGGCAAGCGGCGCACCGGGACCTTCCTCGCCGGTGCCGTGGGCGTGCTGGTGGTGATCGCCGCCGCGTTCTACGTGACCGAGACCGGCGACAAGAAGACCACCGGCGGCGACCCGGCCCCGTCGCCCACCGTCACCACCGAGGCCAACCTGCCCGCAGGCGTCAAGTGCAGCGGCGACAGCTGCACCGGCAAGGACGCCGAGGCCATGGGGTGCAGCGGCGACCTGGTGACCACCGCGCAGACCGCGACCGTCGGCACCACCACCGTCGAGGTCCGCTACAGCGAGACCTGCGGCGCCGCCTGGGGCCGCATCACCCAGGCCACGACCGGCGACAAGGTCGAGATCACCGCGGGCAAGGCGAAGCAGAGCGACACCATCACCGAGGCCGGTGACACGGTGACGTACACCGCGATGGTGGCGGTGAAGGACGAGGCCGAGGCCAAGGCCTGCGCGGTGCTCGCCTCCGGCGAGAAGGGCTGCACGGACGGGCAGTGAAGGCTGCCCGGACGGGCGGCGATCAGGCGGGCCCGCGGCGCCGGTGACGGCCGCACCCGCCCCGTTCCCGTTCCCGGGTGCAGGTCCCGGTCCCGCGGCCGTACGCCGACGTGCTGCCGTGGGGAATCCGCCGGGTCGAATCCGTACGGGATCGGTGAGGACAGGCATGGCCCGCCGCAGGGCGGGCACGCGAACAGTACCCCCACGGGAGTCCGGCACGGTCGGTCCCCGACGGCGGCCGCAACTGTCCCCCTCTCCCGGACAGGCGGCCGCCCCTTCGTGCGCCCGGCCGGGTAGCACCGCGTCACTCTGTGGGGCGGGCCACAGGGAGCCCCGACATCCGCCGTCCCGGATGCGCGATAGCCTGACCGCTGGATGGATCTCTTGATACCAAGAGATCGATCAAACGTAGCGGGGCAGGGACGCCCCACCGCCAGCTGTCATACGGAGAACGCCATGACCCGCACTCCCGTGAACGTCACCGTCACCGGCGCGGCCGGCCAGATCGGTTACGCCCTGCTCTTCCGCATCGCCTCCGGCCAGCTGCTCGGCGCGGACGTGCCGGTCAAGCTGCGTCTGCTGGAGATCACCCCGGCGCTGAAGGCGGCCGAGGGCACGGCCATGGAGCTGGACGACTGCGCGTTCCCGCTGCTCCAGGGCATCGACATCACCGACGACCCGAACGTCGCCTTCGACGGCGCCAACGTGGCCCTGCTGGTCGGCGCCCGCCCGCGCACCAAGGGCATGGAGCGCGGCGACCTCCTCGAGGCCAACGGCGGCATCTTCAAGCCGCAGGGCAAGGCCATCAACGACCACGCCGCGGACGACGTCCGCGTCCTGGTGGTCGGCAACCCGGCCAACACCAACGCGCTGATCGCCCAGGCCGCCGCGCCGGACGTACCGGCCGAGCGGTTCACCGCGATGACCCGCCTCGACCACAACCGCGCCCTGACCCAGCTGTCGAAGAAGACCGGCGTCCCGGTCTCCGAGATCAAGAAGCTGACGATCTGGGGCAACCACTCCGCCACCCAGTACCCGGACATCTTCCACGCCACGGTCGCCGGCAAGAACGCCGCCGAGGTCGTCAACGACGAGAAGTGGCTGGCCGAGGAGTTCATCCCGACCGTCGCGAAGCGCGGCGCCGCGATCATCGAGGCCCGGGGCGCGTCCTCGGCCGCCTCCGCCGCCAACGCCGCGATCGACCACATCTACTCCTGGGTCAACGGCACGCCCGAGGGCGACTGGGTGTCCATGGGCATCCCGTCGGACGGCTCCTACGGCGTCCCGGAGGGCCTGATCTCGTCCTTCCCGGTCACCTGCAAGGACGGCAAGTACGAGATCGTCCAGGGTCTGGAGATCAACGACTTCTCGCGTGCCCGCATCGACGCCTCCGTCAAGGAGCTCGAGGAGGAGCGCGAGGCGGTCCGCAGCCTGGGCCTCATCTGATCCGGATTTGATAGTGGATCAGGTCCGTACCTGATCCACTGCTAGATCCGACGCGCTTTCGGAACGGGCCCCGTACCGGCTTGGCCGGTACGGGGCCCGTCGCGTTGCCGTGCGGAGCGACGCGTTGCCGTGCGGCCCGTCGCCGTGCCGTGCGCCGCGAACTCCCCCAGGTCCGCCGGGACGTGAGCGTTTCTCGCCAAATCCCGTCACGAGCCCGTGTCTCACCCTTTCGAGGAGGGCCCGGCCCCGGTGGCTCGCCCTAACCTGGATCCGGGTAGTCGTCAGGCACGGGGAGACGCACCTTGTTCTGCATCGTCGTCGTAACCCCGCCGACCACGGGGGACGCAGAGTGACGGAGACCTTCGCCGTGACGGTGCCCAAGGGGTACCGGGTCGGCGTCTGGGAGGTCCGTGAGGCGATCGCCACCGGCGCGTTCGGCAGTGTGTACGCCGGCCGGCGCGTCGGTGCGGGCGCCGAGGGGCTGCCGCGGACGGTGGCGCTGAAGTTCCTGCCGACCGGCACGGGCACGCCCCGCCAGCTGACCCATCTGCGGGAACTGGTCGAGCGTGAGCTGGCGTTGCTGCGGCGGCTGCACCGGCCACGGCTGATCCGGATGTACGAGACGCTCACCGTCGACGACCCGGCCAAGGACGAGTACGGCATCGCCCGCTGGACACCGAAGGTGCTGCGCTGGTGGATGAACGAGGACGGCACCCCCGGTGAGACCGTCCCCGAACCGCCGTTCCCGCCCGCCGAGTCCATCCCGGCGATGGGCCGCTATCTGTGCTGGATCGCGCCCCGGCCGGACACCGGACTGCCCGGCGACAAGCGGGTGCTGCTGGCCGCCGCCTACCGCACCTCCTACCGCAAGGTGAACGACGCCGGCGGTGTGCCTCCCAAGTACCGCGACTACGCCGAACGCATCGCGTACTACCTGAAGGAGTGCACACCGCCGGGGCGCTCCTGAGGCCCGGCAGGTCGCCGGATCAACGGAACCGGATCAGCGGAACCCGATCAGTGAACCGGGTCAGTGGAAGAAGTGGCGGGTGCCGGTGAAGTACATGGTCACGCCCGCCTTCTCCGCGGCCTCGACGACCAGCTCGTCGCGCACCGAACCACCGGGCTGGACCACGGCCTTCACACCGGCCGCGGTGAGGATCTCCAGGCCGTCGGGGAAGGGGAAGAACGCGTCGGACGCGGCGTAGGAGCCCCGGGCGCGCTCGGCGCCGGCCCGCTCCACCGCCAGCTTCGCGGAGTCGACGCGGTTGACCTGGCCCATGCCGACGCCGACGGAGGCGCCGTCCTTGGCGAGCAGGATGGCGTTGGACTTCACCGCGCGGCAGGCCTTCCAGGCGAAGGCGAGCTCGGCCAGCTCCGCCTCGTCCAGCGCCTCGCCGGTCGCCAGCGTCCAGTTGGCCGGGTCGTCGCCCTCCGCCTGGAGCCGGTCGGTGACCTGGAGCAGCGCGCCCCCGTCGATCAGCTTCAGCTCGACCGGGGAGGAGGGGGCACCGGCGACGCGCAGCACGCGGATGTTCTTCTTCTTGGTGAGCGCCTCCAGGGCGCCGTCCTCGTAGCCGGGGGCGACGATGACCTCGGTGAAGATCTCCGCGACCTGCTCGGCCATCTGCTTGGACACCGGGCGGTTGACCGCGATCACGCCGCCGAACGCGGACAGCGGGTCGCAGGCGTGCGCCTTGCGGTGCGCCTCGGCGACGTCCGCGCCGATGGCGATGCCGCACGGGTTGGCGTGCTTGATGATGGCGACGGCCGGCTCGGCGTGGTCGTAGGCGGCGCGCAGCGCGGCGTCGGTGTCCGTGTAGTTGTTGTAGGACATCTCCTTGCCGTGCAGCTGCTCCGCCTCGGCGAGGCCGCCGCCCGCGGCGGAGCCGCTGTTGGACACGGTGGAGACGTAGAGCGCGGCCGGCTGGTGCGGGTTCTCGCCGTAGCGCAGGGTGTTCTTGCGCTCCCAGGTGGCGCCGAGGAAGTCGGGGAACTGCGAGTCGTCGGCCGGCGCGTAGTCGGAGGCGAACCAGCTCGCCACGGCGACGTCGTAGGCGGCGGTGTGCTGGAAGGCCTCGGCGGCGAGCCGCTTGCGGGTGGCCAGGTCGAAGCCGCCCTCGCGGACCGCGGTGAGCACGTCGGCGTAGCGGGCGGGGCTGGTGACGACGGCGACAGAGGGGTGGTTCTTGGCGGCGGCGCGCACCATCGACGGGCCGCCGATGTCGATCTGCTCCACGCACTCGTCGGGCGTGGCACCGGAGGCGACGGTCTCCCGGAAGGGGTAGAGATTGACGACGACCAGGTCGAACGGCTCGACGCCGAGGTCCTTCAGCTGCTGCTGGTGGTCGGCGAGGCGCAGGTCGGCGAGGATGCCCGCGTGGACCTTGGGGTGCAGCGTCTTGACGCGGCCGTCCAGGCACTCGGGGAAGCCGGTGAGCTCCTCGACCTTGGTGACCGGGACACCGGCGGCGGCGATCTTCGCGGCCGTGGAACCGGTGGAGACCAGCTCGACGCCGGCCTCGTGCAGGCCGCGGGCGAGGTCCTCCAGGCCCGTCTTGTCGTAGACGCTGACGAGCGCCCGTCGGATGGCCCGCTTGTTGCTCTCGGCGGTCACTGGATAACTACCTTTCGTCCCTCAATGCGATAGCCGTTGCGGGCGAGCCGCCCCACGACCTCGACGAGCAGCCTTCGCTCGACTTCCTTGATGCGCTCGTGCAGAGCGCTCTCGTCGTCCTCGTCCCGGACCTCCACCACGCCCTGCGCGATGATCGGCCCGGTGTCGACGCCGTCGTCGACGAAGTGGACGGTGCAGCCGGTGACCTTGGCGCCGTACGCGAGCGCGTCGCGGACGCCGTGGGCGCCGGGAAAACTGGGCAGGAGGGCGGGATGGGTGTTGATGAACCGCCCGCCGAAGCGTGCCAGGAACTCCTTGCCCACGATCTTCATGAACCCGGCGGAGACCACCAGGTCGGGCTCGTACGCGGCGACGGCCTCGGTGAGCGCGGCGTCCCACTCCTCGCGGGACGGGTAGTCCTTCACCTTGCACACGAAGGCCGGCAGCCCGGCCCGCTCGGCGCGGGCCAGCCCCTCGATGCCCTCGCGGTCCGCGCCCACAGCCACGACCTCCGCCCCGTACGCCTCGGCGCCGGTGGCGGCGATCTCGTCGAGGAGCGCCTGGAGGTTGGTGCCGGAGCCGGAGACCAGCACGACGAGGCGCTTGGCCACGGTAGAGCCCTTTCTCGGAAAGCGTGTTTGTAGGGTCGTACGAATGCTTCGGACCCTCGGATACGGGGAAGCCTACGAAGCGGCCGACCGTCAGCAACGATACCGGCACACCGGGCATCCCCCACGGGACGGGGGCCCGACCGCCAGGTAGCGTCAGGAGCGGGACGGCCGGGGACCGGCTGACAGCGGACGGGACAACGGACCGACAACGGACCGGAGAACGGACCATCGGACCGGGGAACGGACCGGGCATCGGACCGGGCATCGGACCGGGGAACGGACCATCGGACCGGGGAACGGACCGGGGAACGGACCGGGGAACGGACCGGGCATCGGACCGGTGAGCGGTCCGGGAACGCCGCTCGTGAGCCACTCGTTCACCAGTCGTACTCGCACGTCACGTGTCGCCGATCGATTCACCAAGGGGAAGACGCTCACTTGAAGCCGGACCGCAGCCTGCGACTGCTCACGCTCCCTCAGCAGTCGGTGCGAGGAGGAGAGCGCAGCCTCGTGCTGCTGCGGGAGCGCCCCACCTCGCCGCCCGACGCGCCCGACGCCTCCCCTGACCGCGGGAGCGGTGGCGGGCAGGGCAGCGGAAGCCAGGAGGACAACCCGTTCGCTCCGCCCCCGGAGGGCACGCCCGACCGCCCGTGGCAGCCGCGCCACCCGTCCGGCTCGGACGAGGGCCCGCGCGGCGACGGCGGCCGCTCCCCCTGGGGCCGCAACTGGAGCGACCGGCAGCCCGGCCGCTCCCCCGGCGGCTTCGGCGAGCGTCCCCGCCCGGAGGGCGGCCCCCAGCGGCCGGGCCCGCACTGGGACCCCACCGACCCGGCCCAGCGCCGCGCCCGCTTCGCCCTGCTGGCCGGCATGTGGGGCTTCTTCTTCGCCCTGTTCAGCTGGACGTACATCGCCCTGCTGCTGGGCGCGTTCGCCCTGTACTGGGGCATCAGCTCGCTGCGCGCCAAGCCGCGCACCAATCCGGACAGCCCCGCCCCGGAGCAGACCGGCCGCCCGCAGACCACGGCGGCGGTGAGCGGCCTGGTCACCGGCTCCCTGGCGCTTGCGCTGGTGGCCACGACCTTCGCGGCCCAGCTGGTCTACAGCGACTACTACACCTGCACCAACGACGCGCTCACCCAGTCGGCCAAGGAGTCCTGCCGCGACCTTCTCCCGGAGGAGCTGCGCGGGCTGCTCGGGGAGAACGGCTGACGGAGCGCTTGGGCGCCGCCGGCAAGAGGTGTTCTAGGAGCTGCTCCAGGGGTTGTCCCGGGGATGGTCCGAGGGGTTGTCCCAGGGGGTGACCGAGGGCGTGTCTGAAGGCTCTGAAGGGCTCTCCGACTCTCGCCGTAGGGCGGGGTCGACGGGCGAAGGCTCCCCGGCGGGAGGCTCCGGTACCGGCGGCTCGGGGGCGGTAGTGCGCAGGACGTCGTAGCGGTTGCCGGCCGAGGCGCGCTCCGTGGGCATTGCCGGGACGTCGGCCCGGTCGAACGGTGAGGCGACGTCGGCCGCCCGGTCGAACGGTGATGCGGGGTCGGGTGCCTGGCCGAGCGGTGATGCGGGGTCGGGTGCCTGGCCGAGCGGAAGGTACAGGTCGTCCGCGTCGTCCGGGCGGAAGATCCGGGAGGCGTACGACGCCTCGTTGCTCCTGCCGGTGCGGTCACGCTCGGCCCTGCCCCGCCTCCGGGAGAACCAGCGGCGCCGGGGACTGCGGGGCCCGTCCTCCGCGGGACTGCAGTTCTCTTCCTCCGTCGGCTTCGTCGGCTCCGTCGGCTCCGTCGACTCCAGTGCGTCGTCGCGCGATGCGCTGATCAGCGGTGCGCTGATCCGCGGTGTGCGTCCCTGCCCCTCGGCCTTCGCCTTCCTGACTCGCGCCCGCTCGGCGTCCAGGGCTCGGATCCCTCGGGTGCGCACCGTGAGGGCCGTGGCGGTGGAGGTCAGGCCGGTCCAGGCCAGCGCCGCCGCGCCCACCTGCCACCACACCGGCCCGAAGCCGGACAGCGCCGCCGGCCCCAGGGGGCCGCCGGACAGCGCGGCGAGCAGGGCCAGTACGGACGCGCACAGCAGCGCCGCCAGCGCGGCGGCACCGGTGGTCCGGCCGCGCGTCCAGGCGGCCATCGCCGCGGGCAGCCCCGGCCAGTCCAGGGCGGCCTCCACCGCCGCCCGCCCCACGATCCGCCCGGCCGCCACCCCGGCCACCAGCGGCACCGCCGTCGCCGCCCAGGTCACCGGCGACCCGGCCCCCGCCTCGGGGACCGCCGCCAGCAGCGGGAACGGCGGCAGCAGCGGCGCCGGCGCTGAGGACAGCGGGGTCACCAGTGCGCCGGTGCCGAGGAGGAAGCCCGGGCCGAGGGCGTAGGCCGCCGCCCACACCAGGGCGTTCGGCAGCAGCGCCACGGCGAGCAGCAGCACCGCGAACCGCCCCGACCAGCCCTCCGTCAGCCGCAGCAGGGCCCCCTGGGTCTGCCCGCCGTGCCAGATCAGCGAGCCCGCCAGCAGCAGCGCCCCGCCGCCCAGCAGCAGTGCGGTAGCGGTCGCGGCGGCCCGTGCGGACACGCCGGGCCGTCCCTCGGCGCTCAGCACCAGATGGCGTACGTCCCTAGGCAGCACCAGCGCCACCGCCTGCTCCAGCGGCCCGCTCGGGCGGCCGTACGCCGTCCACACGCCCGCACCCGTGGCCGCCACGGCGACCAGCGGCACGCACACCGCGGTCGACACCCACTCCGGCCGGAGCATGCCGTCCGCGGCGAACAGCGCGGCCGGGGCGGCGACGGCCAGATAGCCGAGGACGACGCCTGCGCCCGCGATGCGGCCGGGGACCAGCGGGGCGTCGTCGGCCGCGCCCGCTCCGCCCTCGGTCGCGTCGCGGGCCGCCCGGTGCAGCAGCCACAGCGGCAGGGCGAGCAGCAGCAGCGGCGGGACGCCCATGGGGGCGGGCGGGCCGAAGAGGGTGTCGGTGCGGACGAGGTCCGCGCCGTGCGCCAGCAGCCACAGCGCCGCCGCGATGTGCAGGGCGCCGTCGGGGCCGCTGTCGGGATAGGGCGAGCTGATCCACAGCAGCATCACCGGCACGGCGAGGACGGCCAGTCCCAGCACCGCGGCGAGGGCGCCGCCGAGCAGGCCGGCGGCCAGTCCGGGGCGGCGGTCGCGCAGCCGGGTGAGCAGGTCGGAGCCGGGCCCTGCCGGCCGGGCACGCAGGGCGGTACGCGTCGAGCGGCGAGCGGTCGCATGGATCACGCCCGCCATGCTCCCAACGACACGCGCTTTCCCGTCGTAACAGCAGAAGCA
Source organism: Streptomyces thermocarboxydovorans (assembly GCF_039524635.1). Lineage (NCBI taxonomy): Bacteria > Bacillati > Actinomycetota > Actinomycetes > Kitasatosporales > Streptomycetaceae > Streptomyces > Streptomyces thermocarboxydovorans. The sequence goes on from NZ_BAAAGU010000040.1 coordinate 59,498, forward strand.
CCGTAGTGTCGCTCAATATACGTTTATGTACTTTTTCGCGCGAAGAGGCACCCGATGAGGCCGGTGAAGCGCAGCCCGGACACCCCCCTCCCCGGACCGAGGGAACGCCGACGCCTGCGCGAGGCGGCCTCGCTGACACAGGCTCAGCTCGCCGAACGGCTGGGCGTGCGCGACGAGACGGTGCGCGCATGGGAGTCCGGCCGCAAGGCGCCTCGCGGCCGCAAGAGGGAGGCGTACGCGAAGCTGCTGGCCTCGCTGGAGCAGGACTGGGATTCCCTGAAGGCTTCTCAGAAGGCCGAGGGAAAGGTCTTGGTGACGGTGCGTCTGGGCGAACCGGCCGACGAGGCGGGTGCAGGGAAGGGGACGGTCTCCCCCGAGCCCGCCAGGTTCACCCAGGCACCGCCCACGCCCCCCGGTGCGGAAGACCGCCCGTATCTGACCCCGGCTCAAGCCTTCGACGCTCTCTACGCCTTCTGCGCACCCGCACTCGTCCGGCAGACCTATCTGCTGACGGGGCGTCGCGAACTGGCCCGGGAGTCGGTGGAGCGGGCCTTCCAACTGGCCTGGGACCGCTGGCCCGAGGTGGCCCGCGACCCGGAACCGGCCGGCTGGGTGCGGGCGGCGGCGCACGAGTGGGCGCTCTCGCCCTGGCATCGCTTCCGCCCCCGCTACCGCAAGCCCGGACCCCCGCCCGCGAACGACGCCGACCGCGTCCTGCTGGACACCCTGCTGCGCCTGCGGCCGCCCCAGCGGCGCACGCTGCTGCTGTACGACGGCGTCGGGCTGGACCTGCCCGAGACGGCCGCGGAGACGGAGGCGAGCACGCCCGCCGCGGCGCACCGGCTGATGCATGCGCGTGAGGCCGTCGCCGCCCGGCTGCCGGAGCTGTCCGATCCCGAGCTGCTGCACGAACGGCTGGCCGAAGTGGCCTCGGCCGAGCGGCTGCGGGCCGCCGAGCCGGACGAGGTGCGCGCCGGCAGCGAGCGCCGCGCCCGGTTCTGGACCCGGTCCGCCATCGCGTTCACGGTCGCCCTGATCGGCACCACGGCCCTCACCCTGCACACCGCCCCGACGCACTACGAGCCGCCGGTGCCGCCCGGTGAGACGGTCCGGGGTGTGCCGCCGCGGGTGGCTCCGGGGCCGCTGTCGGAGAAGGAGCGCAGGCTCCGCGCCAAGCTGCGCAAGGAACTGCTGCACGGGCCGGAGCGGCTGGCGCCACGAGCCGAGTGAGCCAGAGGGGTACTGCAACAAGGGACCGGAGGCATACGGCGACAAGGGCTCAGAGGTGTACTGCAACAAGGGCTCCGAGAAAGCAGAAGCCCAAGTGAGCAGATGGCGTAAAAGGCGGTGGGCCCGCCCCGGGGAGGGGCGGGCCCAGCCGTCTGTCCGACGAGGTGCCGGCCAGGCTCAGCCGGCCAGGATCTCGCGCGCCAGCTTGGCGGTCTCGGTCGGCGTCTTGCCGACCTTGACGCCGGCGGCCTCGAGGGCCTCCTTCTTCGCCTGGGCGGTGCCGGAAGAGCCGGAGACGATGGCACCGGCGTGGCCCATGGTCTTGCCCTCGGGCGCGGTGAAGCCCGCGACGTAGCCGACGACCGGCTTGGTCACGTTCTCCTTGATGAAGGCCGCGGCCCGCTCCTCGGCGTCGCCGCCGATCTCACCGATCATGACGATCAGGTCGGTGTCGGGGTCGTCCTGGAACGCCTGAAGCGCGTCGATGTGGGTGGTGCCGATGATCGGGTCACCGCCGATGCCGACGCAGGTGGAGAAGCCGATGTCACGCAGCTCGTACATCATCTGGTACGTCAGCGTGCCGGACTTCGACACCAGGCCGATGCGGCCCGGCTTGGTGATGTCGGCCGGGATGATGCCGGCGTTCGACTGACCGGGGGTGATCAGGCCGGGGCAGTTCGGGCCGATGATGCGGGTCTTGTTGCCCTTCTTGCCGGCGTAGGCCCAGAAGGCGGCGGTGTCGTGCACCGCGATGCCCTCGGTGATGACGACCGCGAGCGGGATCTCGGCGTCGATGGCCTCGACGACCGCGTCCTTGGTGAACTTCTCCGGGACGAAGATGACCGTGACGTCGGCACCGGTCTCCTCGATGGCCTCCTTGACGGAACCGAAGACCGGGATCTCGGTGCCGTCGAAGTCGACCGAGGTGCCCGCCTTGCGCGGGTTGACGCCGCCGACGATGTTGGTGCCGGACGCCAGCATGCGCTTGGTGTGCTTCTGGCCCTCGGAGCCGGTCATGCCCTGGACGATGACCTTGGATTCCTTGGTGAGGAAGATAGCCATGGTGTTCTGTGACCTCGTCCCTTACTTCGCGGCAGCAGCCAGCTCGGCGGCCTTGTCGGCCGCGCCGTCCATGGTGTCCACGCGCTGAACCAGCGGGTGGTTGCGGTCGTCGAGGATCTTCCGGCCAAGCTCGGCGTTGTTGCCGTCGAGGCGCACGACCAGCGGCTTGGTGACCTCTTCGCCCTTGCTCTCGAGGAGCTCCAGGGCCTGCACGATGCCGTTGGCGACGGCGTCGCAGGCGGTGATGCCGCCGAAGACGTTGACGAAGACGGACTTGACGTCCGGGTCGCCCAGGATGATCTCCAGGCCGTTCGCCATGACCTCCGCGGAGGCACCGCCACCGATGTCGAGGAAGTTGGCGGGCTTGACGCCGTTGTGGGCCTCACCGGCGTAGGCGACGACGTCCAGGGTGCTCATCACGAGACCCGCGCCGTTGCCGATGATGCCGACCTCGCCGTCCAGCTTGACGTAGTTGAGGTTCTTCTCCTTGGCGGCGGCCTCGAGCGGGTTGGCCGCCGCCTTGTCCCGGAGCTCCTCGAACTCGGGGTGGCGGAACTCGGCGTTGTCGTCCAGGGAGACCTTGCCGTCCAGGGCGATCACATCGCCGGAGGCGACCTTGGCCAGCGGGTTGACCTCGACGAGGAGGGCGTCCTCCTTGATGAAGACGTCCCACAGCTTGACGAGGACGTCAGCCACCTTGTCGGCCACGTCGGCCGGGAACTTCGCCGCGGCGACGATCTCCTGCGCCTTGGCGCGGTCCACACCGTCGATGGCGTCGATCGCGATCTTGGCGACGGCCTCCGGGCGGGAAGCGGCCACCTCCTCGATCTCCATGCCGCCCTCGACGGAGGCGATGGAGAGGAAGGTGCGGTTCGCACGGTCGAGGAGGAAGGAGACGTAGTACTCCTCGACGATCTCGGGGGCCGTCTCGGCGATCATCACCTTGTGGACCGTGTGGCCCTTGATGTCCATGCCGAGGATGTTGGTGGCGTGCTCGACCGCCTCGTCGGGGGTGGCGGCGAGCTTCACACCGCCGGCCTTGCCACGGCCGCCGACCTTCACCTGGGCCTTGACGACGGACTTGCCACCCAGGCGCTCAGTGGCTGCGCGGGCCGCCTCAGGCGTGTCGATGACTTCACCGGCCAGCACCGGTACATCGTGCTTGGCGAAGAGGTCCCTCGCCTGGTACTCGAACAGGTCCACGCGCTTCCGTCCCTATCAGTGATCTCGCGGTTCGTTGGATGCGTGGGCGTGCCGCGAAGGGCAACGTGACGTCCGCTCTGTCACAAGGGAGGCGCACACGGTGTCCGAGCGCGCGGCATGTCCGTCTCGCAGGTTATCCCCGCTCGGCGGGCACCTCTAAATCGCGGGTCACACGTGAGCGGTGATACCTGTCACATGATGCCGCAATCACCGACACGCCGTGCCTTCAGGTTACGAACAGGTTAGGGGCCTCACCGGGCTGGGGTTCAGGTTAGGGGCCTCACCGGGCTGGGGTTGACCCGGTGAGGCCCGTGGAGCACCCGGAGCGGGCGCGAGGGCCCGGTTCTCCGGGGTGCGGGAGCTCGGTCCCCACCCCAATGGGGACCGGCCCCCGGTCCACGGGGATGACGACCGGACGCGCCGATGGCTTTCGGCCGTCCGAGGCTTCATGCCCCGTGGAAGATCTTCTTACCCGTGAGTCAGGTCGGTGTGCAGGGGTCGGTGTGCAGGGGCGGACGTGGTGCGTCGTCCGGCGCACTGGCGGCCCGTGCCGGTCGTATGCCGGACGGCGGACGGCTGCCGTAGGGGATGGCCGGGGCGGGCGCCGAGCACCCCTGCGGTACTCCTCCTGGTTTCGGGGTCAGGGGGAAGCCACGCGGCTCGGCGAGGCGAGGCGAGGCGACGGAGGACCCGCCCGGCTTCCTCGGGTCAGCCGACGGACCCCTTCGGATTCCCGGCGCGGGAGAGCTGCCGCACCGCAGGAACTACGCGGGCGGTACGGGAACGTCCTCGTACCGGTCGCGCGTCTCGGACGCCCCGGCATACGCCCTGGCACCGGGCGCGAGGACCAGCTGCGGCCGGCAGGGGTGGGCGGCGACCGCCTGCAGGTCGCCGGAGCGCGACTGGCCGTGGTCGGCGGCCGAACGGCCGCCCTGCGATCCGTCCGGCCGGTCACCCGGCACGCCCGGGAACGGCGCCGGAACGGCACCACCGGCACCGTCCGCCAAGCCGGCCGCGCTGCCGTCAGCCCGCGCGGGGGCGGAGCCGGGGCTGATGTCGAGCCCGGCGGTGATGTCGGTGAGGGCAGGCTTCGGGCCGTGCACGGCGGCAGGCGCGACCGCCACTCGCTTCTCGGTCCGGTCGCCTGAGGTGGACGCGTCGCCGGCGGGCGGAAGTGCGGGGCTACTGCCCGGCTCCGGGCTCCGCCCCGACTCGGGCGCGGGCTTCTGTCCGGTCTCGGGTGCGAGCGGTGCGGGCAGGGTGCGCTGCGGGGCCTCCAGGTCTCCCGGAACCTCGGGCAGCGGTTCGGGGTCGGTCAGACCGGGCAGCACCGGAAGCGACGGGAGATCCGGCAGCTTCGGCAGCTCGGGCAGCGGCTGCACGTCCGGCAGCTGAACGCCGGGCAGCTCAGGAAGCCGCGGCAACCCGGGCAACTGCACGCGCGGCAGCTCCGGCAGCGCGGGTACGTTCCGGCCCACACCGGCCGGCTCGCCGACGGACTTCCCCATCAGTCCGCCGACCGTCTTCCCGACCACGTCGCGGGCCGTCTTCCCGACCACGTCGCGGGCCGTCTTCCCGACCGCATCGCCGACGGTCTTACCGGCAATGTCACCGATGGGCTTGCCGACCCTGTGGTCAGCCGCCTGCCCAGCCGTACCGCCGACGGCCGTCCTCACCTCATCACCGGCGGCACTCCTCGCCACATCGCCGACGGCATCCCGCACCGGCTCCTCGACCGGCTCCTCGACCGCCCTCACGGTCCGCTCGACGACGGCCCGGACCGGCCCAGGACTCTCGTCGCCGGAGTCCGTCCGCGCACCCCCCGTGCCACTCGACCCGGTGAGAACCGACCCGGCGTCGGAGACGACCCCGGCGGCAAGGGAGTCCTGCGGCATGGGCGCGGGCTCGGCGGCGCGCGCACGCTCCCCGCACAGCACGCCCAGGACGAACACCGTGCCCGCCAGCAGCACGACCCGCCACGCCCAGTGCAGCGCACGCGACCGTGCCGCCACGCGCATCGCGCGCATCGCGGCCCCGGGCACCACTGCCGGCCAGGTCAAGAGGGGCACCTCACGCGTCCGATTTCCGTTCGAACGGCGCCGATCCTCGCACGGGGGTCGGGAGGCCGCGCAAGCCCCCTGTTCCCGATGGCCGGTCATGTCCCCTTTGACCGGCCTCCGTTCGTGCCGGGTTCACGCCGTGTCCGGTATCGGCAGCGGCCGCTTCTCGATCGCCGCCGCCATCACCTCCGGGAACAGGTCCGGCGTGCAGGCGAAGGCCGGCGAGCCCAGTGCGGCGAGCGCCGCCGCATGCTCGCGGTCGTAGGCGGGCGCGCCCTCGTCGGACAGCGCGAGCAGCGTCACGAACTGCACTCCCGATGCCTTCATCGCCGCCACCCGCTTGGGCATCTCCTCCCGTATGCCGCCCTCGTAGAGGTCGCTGATCAACACGACCACCGTCTCGGTCGGGCGGCTGATCTGCGACTGGCAGTACGCCAGGGCCCGGTTGATGTCCGTGCCGCCGCCGAGCTGGGTGCCGAACAGCACGTCCACCGGGTCGTCCAGCTGGTCGGTCAGATCGACGACCGCCGTGTCGAACACGACGAGCCGCGTGCTGATCGACCGCATGGAGGCGAGCACCGCCCCGAACACCGAGGCGTAGACGACCGATGCCGCCATCGACCCCGACTGGTCGATGCAGAGCACCACCTCCTTCTTCACCGACCGCGAGGCCCGCCCGTAGCCGACCAGCCGCTCCGGCACGACCGTCCCGTACTCGGGCAGGTAGTGCTTGAGATTGGCGGCGATGGTGCGGTTCCAGTCGATGTCGTGATGGCGGGGCCGGCTGACGCGGGCGCTGCGGTCCAGGGCGCCGGTGAGGCTCGCCCGGGTGCGGGTGGCCAGCCGCTGCTCCAGCTCCTCGACGACCTTGCGCACCACCGCCCGCGCGGTCTCCTTCGTCGTCTCCGGCATGGCCTTGTGGAGCGACAGCAGGGTGCCGACCAGGTGGACGTCGGCCTCGACCGCCTCCAGCATCTCCGGCTCCAGCAGCAGGGTGGCGAGCCCGAGCCGGTCGATGGCGTCGCGCTGCATCACCTGCACGACGGAGGAGGGGAAGTAGGTCCGGATGTCGCCGAGCCAGCGTGCCACCGACGGCGCCGACGCCCCGAGGCCCGCCGAGCGGTCCTTCCCCGGCTGTGCCGCCCGGTCGTCCTTGCCGTAGAGCGCGGCCAGTGCCCCGTCCATCGCCGCGTCCCGCCCGGACAGCACGTGTCCCGTGCCGTCCGCCGCGTCCCCGCCGAGCACCAGTCGCCAGCGCCGCAGCCGCTCCCGCGCCGGGTCCGTCACCTCGGTCCCCATCCGTGCCTGCGCCTCCCCCGTCCGTTTCCGTCCCCGTCATCCCGCCACCGCCGCCGCTCGGGCGTCCGCCGCCCGTCCGTCTCCGGGCGCCTCGTCGCCGTCCTGCCCCAGCAGCAGCCGTACGACCGGCAGCACCGCGTCCGCCCGCGCCGTGTCGAGGTCGCCGGCGAAGCCGGGGACGCCGGCGGCCGACGGGCTCCCCCGCCTGCCCGGGCCGCGCCGGACCAGTTCGCCGAGGGTGCGCCGCACGCCCGCCTCGTACGCCGAGAATGTCCGGCGCAGCAGCGGCAGTACGTCCGTGAACGCCTCCGCCGGAACTCCCGTGAGCCAGCGGTCGACCAGTCCCAGCAAGTGCTCGTCGTGGACGAGGAGCAGACCTCCCCCGGAGCCGCCGACGAAGCCCTCGATCCAGGCGGCCGCGTCCGCCGGGGGTGTGCCGGGCGACAGCACCAGCCCCATCAGCCGTGCCGCCTCGTCCTGTGCCAGCTCCCCGTCGTCCAGCAGCAGCCGCACCGCGCGTCCGCGGATGACGCCGGGCACGGTGTCCCGGCCGGACAGGGTGCGCAGCACCGACCGCCAGCGGGACCGCAGGTCCGCGTGTCCCGGCGGCGCGGCGTCCTCCAGGAGGCCCACCGCCCCGTGCACCGCGTCGAGATGGCTCCGCATCTCGTCGGCGGCGTCCGCGTCCAGCGCCGCGCAGGCCGGGGGCAGGCCGACGAATATCCGCTCGGCGAGCCCGGCCGCGACCCCGGCCAGTGCCCCGGTGTCCGTGCCGCGCACGTCCCCGTACCGCAGGGAGCGGACGAGCGCGGGCAGGGCCTGCGCGAGATGGGCGACGTCCGTGTCCAGGGCCGCGCGGTCGGCGAGTATCCGCATCACCGTGGGCAGCGCGTCCGGCAGTTCGGCCAGCAGGCAGCGCTCGGCGAGCGCGGTGACATCGGCGAGGCCCGGTGCGGACACGGCGTCGGACTCCGCCTTGGCGGTCGCGGCGGCCCGTACGGTGGTGCCCCAGACGCCGGACTCGGCGACCCGCACCGACAGCTCCGGCTCCCAGCACAGCCGCCAGGTCTCCCGGAAGGTGCCGGTGCTTCCGCGCGAGACCGCGGGCTCTCCCCAGGCGACGCCCAGCAGCCGCAGCCGGTGCAGCAGCCTGCTGCGGCCCGCGTCGGTCTCCTTGCGCAGGTCGAGCTCCAGCTCCCGTTCCCGCGCCTCCGGTTTCAGTCGCAGCCGGCGCTGGGCCCGCTCGAGATCGCGCTGCAGCGGCACCGCGGGCGCCGCCGCGGGCACCCGGCCCAGCTCGTCGCCGACGACCAGCCGGTCGTGCACCAGCGCCAGCGGCACGTCCGAGCCCTCGCACATCACCGCCCGTATCGCGTCGGTGGTCTCGCTCAGTCCGGGCAGCGGCCGTCCGCGCAGCGCGGCGAGCGTCTCCGCCAGCCGTACCGCCTCGATCACATGCGCGGAGGAGACCAGCCGGTCCTCGGCTCGCAGCAGCCCCGCCACCTTGGTCATCCACCGCTCCACCGGGCGGTCCCGGGCGGCGAAGAGATGCCCGTACCAGCCCGGGGAGTCGATCCCGGCGCCGTAGCCGCTTGCGCGGGCCAGTCTGCGGTTGGTCCAGGGCACCCAGGTCATGTCCGTCTTCACCTTGGGCAGCCCCTTCAGCAGGGCGCGGTCGGCGGTGACGGTGGACCTCCGCCGCAGCGCGGGCACATGCCAGGCCCCGCACACCACGGCCACCGCGGCACCGAACTCCCGCTGCGCGGCCCGCAACTGAAGCCTCATGTACGCCTCGCGCACCAGGTCGCGGTCGTGCCCGCCGCTTCCGTGGGCCTCGCGCAGCGCCGTCATGGCCTCCTCGAGCGCGGTGAACGGAGCGAGCGCGTCCCCCTTCCCCACGCCCCGGTGCTCGACGACGTCCTCCCACCACCGCTCGGCGTCGTCGTACCCGGCGGTCTCGGCGAGCACCCCGAGCGGATCGATCCGTACGCCGTCGGCCGGTCCGCCCTCACCCGGGCCGGAACCGCCACCGTCACCGTCCGGCCCCTCACCCCCGTCACCGTCACCAACGCCGGCGGCGACACCGGCTTCCGCATCCGGAGCGGGGGTCTCGTCCTGACCGTGGGTCTCGTCCTGCCCCCGCTGCCAGGCCAGCGAGTGTGCGGCCGGCAGGTCGATGAAGCGGGCCGGGACCTCGTGGTCCAGCGCCCAGCGGATCGCGACCCACTCCGGGGAGAACTCCGCCAGCGGCCAGAACGCCGAACGGCCGGGCTCGTCCACGGCATGGGCGAGCAGGGCGACCGGCGGTCGCATGTCCTCGTGCGCGGCCAGCGGGATCAGGGCGTCCGCCTCGGGCGGTCCCTCGATCAGCACCGCCTTCGGCCGTGCCTCGTCCAGCGCGGCCCGCACCGCCCGCGCCGACCCCGGCCCGTGGTGTCGCACGCCCAGCAGCAGCGGCTCCGCCGTCAACCGCCCGCCGCTCGAACGCTCTTCACGAACCGTCATGCACTGACCTCCCGGCAGGCCCGGTAGAAGTCGGCCCAGCCGTCCCGTTCGCGGACGACCGTCTCCAGGTACTCCTGCCAGATCACCCGGTCCGCCGCGGGATCGCGGACCACCGCGCCGAGAATGCCGGCCGCGACGTCTCCGGCCCGGAGCACGCCGTCGCCGAAGTGGGCGGCCAGCGCGAGGCCGTTGGTGACGACGGAGATCGCCTCGGCCGTGGACAGGGTGCCGCTGGGCGTCTTCAGCTTGGTGCGGCCGTCGACGGTGACACCGCCCCGCAGCTCGCGGAAGACCGTGACCACACGGCGGATCTCGTCGATGCCGTCGGGCACGGCCGGCAGGTCGAGGGAGCGGCCGATCTGGTCCACCCGCCGCGAGACGATGTCGACCTCCGCCTCGGGCGTCGCCGGCAGCGGCAGCACCACGGTGTTGAAGCGCCGGCGCAGGGCGCTGGACAGGTCGTTGACGCCGCGGTCGCGGTCGTTGGCCGTGGCGATCAGGTTGAAGCCGCGGACCGCCTGGACCTCCTCGCCCAGCTCCGGTATCGGCAGCGTCTTCTCGGACAGGATCGTGATGAGCGTGTCCTGCACATCGGCGGGGATCCGGGTCAGCTCCTCGACCCGGGCCGTCATGCCCTGCGCCATGGCCCGCATCACCGGGCTGGGCACGAGGGCGTCGCGGCTGGGGCCGTGGGCGAGCAGCTGGGCGTAGTTCCAGCCGTAGCGGATGGCCTCCTCGGGCGTGCCGGCGGTGCCCTGCACCAGCAGGGTGGAGTCGCCGCTGACCGCCGCGGCCAGGTGCTCGGACACCCAGGTCTTGGCGGTGCCGGGCACGCCGAGCAGCAGCAGCGCCCGGTCGGTGGCGAGGGTGGTGACGGCGACCTCGACGATGCGGCGTGGGCCCACGTACTTGGGGGTGATCACCGTGCCGTCGGGCAGGGTGCCGCCGAGGAGGTAGGTGGCCACGGCCCACGGCGACAGCTTCCAGCGCGCGGGACGCGGGCGGTCGTCCTGCGCGGCCAGCGCGGCCAGTTCGTCGGCGAAGGCGTCCTCGGCGTGCGGCCGCAGCGCTTGCGCCGCACCCGCGGGTGCGGACACGGAGCCGTTCTCGCTCGGGTCGACGGACGTCGGTGCTACGGGCGCGGACATGGCTGAGTCCCCCTCCAGCTCGGCCGGTTCGGATCTGCCATCAACCGTGCACCACACCACTGACAATCGCTCTGACCTGCACAAACGCCGCCCGCAAGCCGATTGTCAGTGGCGGGATCTAGTTTCGGGAGCATGACTTCGCAGGGGGTCCGCTGGACCGCGGATCAGGTGCTGGCGCTGGCGCCTGACACCGCGTCACGCAAGGCGGGAAGCAGACTGGGGGCGGCCGGGCCGTGGACCGAGGCCGGCAGCTCCGGCGACGGCACGCTGTGGGGGCTGTGCAAGGGCAGCGGCAGAACGCCGTACCGGACGGCGGTGGACCTCGCGGACGCCTCCGGGCCCGCGTACAAGTGCAGTTGCCCCAGCCGGAAGTTCCCGTGCAAGCACGCGCTCGGCCTGCTGCTGCTCTGGGCGGGCGAGGACGGCGCGGTGCCGCGGGGCGAGGCTCCCGAGTGGGTGCGGGAGTGGATCGCGGGCCGGCGCCGGCGCGCGGAGAGCGCACGGACGGCAGCCGGTCCCTCCGGAGCTCCGGCCGGGTCCGCCGATCCGGAGGCGGCCAGGCGCAGGGCGGAGCGGCGGGCCGAGCGCATCACCGCGGGCGCCACGGAGCTGGAGCAGCGGCTGGCGGATCTGCTGCGGGGCGGTCTGGCCTCGGCCGAGCAGGCCGGTTACGGGCTGTGGGAGGAGACGGCGGCCCGCATGATCGACGCCCAGGCGCCGGGTCTCGCGGCCCGGGTGCGGGAGCTGGGGGCGCTCCCGGGGACGGTTCCGGGCTGGCCGGTGCGGCTGCTGGAGGAGTGCGCGCTGCTGCATCTGCTGGACCAGGGCTGGCTGCACCGCGAGCGGCTGCCGGAGGGCCTGGCGGCGACGGTCCGCGCCCGCGTGGGTCTGCCCGCGTCCGCGGAGGGCCCGCCGGTGCGCGACAGCTGGCTGGTCCTCGCCCAGTACGACACGGCGGACACCCGTCTGACGACCCGCCGCATCTGGCTGTACGGCACCGAGTCGCGGCGCACCGCGCTGCTGCTGTCCTACGGCGCCGGGGGCCGTGCGCCGGAGCTGGCGCTGCCGGTGGGGCTGGCCCTGGACGCGGAGCTGTCCGCGTATCCGGGCGCGGGGCAGCGGCGGGCGGCGCTGGGCGAGCGGTTCTCGGCGCCCGCACCCACCGCGGCGCGTCCCGCCGGGACGACGACGAGCGGGGCCCTCGCCCGGTACGGCAGGGCGCTGCGGGACGACCCGTGGCTGGACGCGGTCCCGGTGACCCTGGACCGGGTGATACCAGCCCCGGACGGCGACTCCTGGCAGCTCGCCGACGCCGACGAGGACGCGGCCCTGTCCCTGACCCCGGCCGCCCGCTCCCGCCCCGGGCTGTGGCGTCTGGTGGCCCTGTCGGGCGGCGCCCCGGTCACGGTGTTCGGCGAGTGCGGCCACCAGGGATTCACTCCATTGGCGGCATGGCCGGAGGGGCGGGGTGAGGTGGTGCCGCTGTGCTGAGCCCCCCGCCTCACCGCACGCTCGGGGCCACCACCGGACCCGCGCATCTTTCGGACACCACGGGACACTCGGTGCATCCGAGCCCTCGGCCGCTCCGGGACGCCCGACGGAAAGGACGCTCATGAGCAGGACGACAGCGGCCGCCCCGCCGGCACCGGGCGCGGCCGCGACGACGGCGGACTCCTGGGAGGAGCTCGTCACGACGGCGCTGCTGGGCACGGACCGGCGCTCCCCGCCCGGCTCCGCCCCCGGCGCCGGCGCCCCGGTGGCGCTGCTGGACGCGGCGGCCGCGGCCACCGTGCGGCG